>CADBGC010000001.1 GCA_902794055.1 uncultured Eubacteriales bacterium
TACGGTTTTCAAGGTGCTGCGCTCTCGCTTACTGGCCACTTCCGTGCCCCTCTCGGCGACAGCTTGGCTATTATACCTCTCCGCGCAACAAATGTCAAGCCTTTTTGCGAGAATAATTTCGATTTCTTCCAGCCTCCATCTTATGCAAAAAAAGCCAATGATTCATTGACTTTTTTATCATCATTTGCGTTTTCTTTCGATTTTTCGCGTAAGATATATTTAATTTGGTATGTGTTTTTTGCGATTTATACGGACATTTGCCATCATCTTGACAAGAACGACTCCGTACATATTGTCAACACCAAGCGTCAGTTCTGGTTTGCTTTGTCTTCTGAATCTACAGCGATTTCGAAACAACTCAACATAAGTGCAACTTTATTGTAATGCATAACCATACCGTTACAACGTAACATACTACGTTTGTTTCTAAAGTACTTCCACACTCTATAGCTAAATACAATCACAAATGCATATACCGCAACTTGTATTACACTATTATTTCTAATATTCATCAATATATCTGAAAGGCTTGTGGGATTCACATTGATAAAATTTATTATCAGTGGAATAAGTATGCTTGTTAACAAATAATCTGTAAGTTTATTCTGTCTTTCCATTGCAAAGTTCCCCATTTCTCTTCCATTGTCAACAAGAAATGTGGCCTTTTCTGATTCAATGGTCTTTTTAAGTAATAATACTAGCTTCTTATAATCTTTATTCTCTTTTTGTATCGAGTCTCTGTATGCTTCCGTAAGTTCTTTCAAGCTATCCGCAATCGCTATTTTTGTTACCCCTTTAGCCTTGAGTTTTCTGTCTTCATTAGGAAATGTTTGTGCAGAAACGCGCAACTCAATTCCCAATGCGTTCTCCGATGATAGACCAAAGAAGATGCTCGGGTAAAGCGATGTCGGGTGCGCTTTTAAAACGGTGTTCCTCTCTTTTTTAATATCAGTTTCATATCTTGCTGCATCAACAAAGAGAAAAACAGCGACGGTTGCAATTATTTGTTCCACCAATGATAGTTTCAGCGATGATACTATACCTATAATTAAAAATAACTTAAAACACAGCGCTATATACTCTCTATAAAACCGTTTTTTCGTCATTCTCGTCTCCTTAAAAATCTCGTTTATTATACAATTCAAATACTGTATCTATTTCTCCCGAATTCAATCTTCATCTCGACAAGAACGACTCCGCCGATGGATTGAGGTCGAGGTCGCTGCGCTCGCCCTTCTTCATTCGATAATACCCTTGGCAGGCGATCATCGCGGCATTATCGGTGCAGAAGCGCATATCCGGGCGGCAGAAGCGCAGCCCCGCGCGGTCGCAATCCCTTTGCAAGGTCTCCCGAAGCGCCGAATTCGCGCTCACGCCCCCTGCGAGGGCGAGAGTTTTCATATTATATTTAACAGCGGCCGCGACCGCCTTCTTCGAGAGCGTTTCCACCACCGAATGCTGAAACGACGCCGCAAGATCGGCTCTGTTCAGGCTTTCGCCCTTCTGCTCGGCATTGTGCATCAGGTTCACCACCGCCGTTTTCACGCCCGAAAAGCTGAAATCGAAATTCGAGGTGTCGGCATTGAACGGCGTGTGCAGCGGATATGCCGAAGCATCGCCCTCACGAGCAAGCTTTTCGACCTCGGGACCGCCGGGATACGGCAGACCGAGAGCGCGGGCGACCTTATCGAATGCCTCGCCCGCCGCATCGTCGCGCGTTCTGCCGACGAGCTCAAACTCATCGTAATCCTTGACGAGCACGATATGGCTGTGCCCGCCCGAGGCGATGAGGCACATAAACGGCGGCTTCAAATCGGGATAAGTCAGATAATTTGCGGCGATATGCCCCTCGATATGGTTCACGCCGATCATGGGGATATCCTTCGCCATCGCGATGCCCTTGGCGAAGCTCACGCCGACCAGCAGCGCGCCAATAAGCCCCGGGGAGCTTGTGACCGCCACCGCGCCGATATCATCGAGCGACGCGTTTGCTGTTTGAAGCGCCTCGTCCACGACCGCATTTATGCGCTCGGCATGGCTTCTTGAGGCGATCTCCGGCACAACGCCGCCGTACAGACGGTGGATCGGTATCTGCGTATGCACCGCCATCGACAGCACCTCTCTGCCGCCGCGCAGCACCGCCGCCGCTGTCTCATCGCATGAGGTTTCAATGCCGAGGGTCAGCGCGTTTTCAGTATCTCTATATTGCTCAAATGCAGTTTTTGTTCTTGAAAAATAGTTCATATCCTATTGCAAAGCCAAAGCTTATTCCGCGTTCAGGGTGTGCGGCTCCGTTTTCCCGCTCCTTTTCAGATAAACTCCGCAGACCGCCGCTATCGCCGCCATCGCGCCGCCCGCGAACAGGAAGATGCGCAGCACCATATCGAAGAACAGCTCGGCGGGGCATATCCGTATCATGCGGCTCACGGCGGGATCGAAGGTGGAGCTTTCAAGATCGAGGAAAACGATATGGAACACCGCCCAGAAGGAGTTGAAATCGAGCGCCGCCCATGCGCCGAGTGCTAGAAGGAAGCCCACAACGCCCGCTATCGACCAGAGCGCGGCCTTGGCGGTAAAGCGCAGTATGCTTCGCCTTTCGCCCTTCGTTCTGTTCGCGGCAAGAGCAAGCGCAAGGCTGATTATCGCAAGCGCAAGAACGATGTACCCGGTGACCGTCAGCTTTTTATACAGACTCCGAACGTCCACCATGTGCGCGCGCTCGGTCTCGTTATACATCTGCATCCGCTCGCCGAATACTTCCACCTCAACGTCCATGCTGTCCGCATCGCCCTTCATATAATGGACCATCTGCATGAAGGCGGCGATCATATCGTCGGTGCTCATGCCGGTATAGGAGTTTATATCGAGCTTATCGTACTCCCTTTTGAGCCAAGCGCGGTCGCCCGAAGCGATACTCACGGCGAGGAAGATCAGCATGAGCATGACGAGCGGCAGGGTGACGCAGATGAAAGATCTTGAAACGGTTTGAAGCTTTTTCATTGAAGTTTCTTCCCTCTGTTAAGCCGCCGCCCAAGCCGATTGGCTCAAGCGGCGGTAAATTTCAATTATGGAAGTGATGGGCTGATATGGAGAGATTCCGCAGGAATTTCAGAATAATGAATCAATTCATAAGAAACGCCCGTGGCGTTTCCACCACAATTATTCACTATTCATTATTCATTATTCACTAACCCATCCTGTCATCTTTCCGACATGATGACCCGCATTATCCTCTCATGCGCCTGATCGAGCTCATACTGAACGTAAGGCATCCAGATATCCTTGGTGGGAACGCCAACGAACCACTTACCCTCGAGCGAGGTGAACACCTTCACCGGGTAGTAGTATTCCTCGGCCACCTTCACCCTGCCGTTTTCGCGCTTGATGCGAATTTCGGTGATGAAGGTGTCGTTTGCCATCTGCCCGTCCATGCTGGAGATGAAGTTGCCCATCGAGTAAACGCAGAGCACCTTTCTGCCGTCCGAAGCGGTGAGCCAAACCGAGGGCTGAACCGCATGGGAATGCGAGCCGAGAATAACGTCCACACCCGCGTTCGCCATCTGCTGCGCATGCTGGCGCACCGCCCAGGTGGGCTCGTGCGTATTCTCCGCGCCCCAGTGGTTGTATGCCACCACGAGCTCCGCGCCCGCCGCCTTTGCGGAGGCAACGTCGCGGCGCACCTTCTCCTCGGAGTATTTGTTTATCATGTACGGCCTGTCGGCAACGAGGCTCTCCCTGTAGTTGAAGAACTCGGAATACGAGAGCAGAGCCACCTTGATGCCCTTGACGTTGAGCATTACGAAGCGCTTCTCGGACTCGGAGCGGAACAGACCCGTATGCTTAAAGCCGTAGTTTTCAACGGCAGTGAGCGTTTCCTCTATGCCGAGAACGCCCGCATCGAGGCAATGGTTGTTTGCCATAACGAGCGCATCGAAGCCCGCGTATTTAACACCCATCAGATAGAGCGGCGGGGCGTTGAGATTCGGCATGCCGTTTTCAAACTGATAGAGCTGAGTGGAGTACGGCGAGGAGGGCGAAAGCACGGTTTCAAGATTGCCCACGGCGCAGTCCGCTTTATTTAATATGTAGCGAACGTACTCAAACGAGGGTCTGAAGTCGTATTCAAGGCCGCTGTTCGCCTGACTGAGCGCGCCGCGCTGCTGCATCGAAAGGCACATAAGGTCGCCAACGAACATCATCGAAGCCGTTGCGGAGGACGGAACCGGCGTTGCGGTCGCCTCGGGCTCGGGAGTCGGTGTCAGCACCGGAAGCTCCGTTGCGGGCTCCTCGGTGGGTTCCTCGGTCGGCTCCTCGGTGGGCTCCTCGGAGGGCTCCTCGGAGAACTCGGGCGTTTGCTCGGGCTCGGGCGTATCGGTCGGCACGGGTGTCGCCGTCGGCACCGGGGTGGGAATGAACGCCGGAGTGGGCGTGTCCACGTCCACAAGGGTGTTTATAAGCTCCTCCTCCTTGCAGGCGAGCGCGCAGGCAAGCAGCAGCAAAAGTGCCGCGATGAGCGCGAAAACGCGCAGACGGTTTCCGGCGGGTTTAAGGCTTTTCTTCATATTCTTCTCTCTTTTTTCCATCCTTGCTTAGATCGAAACAATTCGTTTTTTGTTACTGCCGTGCATTCTCCGCCGCCTTTGCCGCGATCAGCGCAGCGAGGCGGACGTTGTTGTACACAAGCGCGATATTTGCCTCAAGGCTCTCGCCGTCGGTAAGCTCCGAGATGCGCTTGAGAAGGAACGGGGTTATATCCCTGCCGTCCAGCCTCAGCTTTTCGGCCTCCTTGACGGCGCGCACCGTGGCCTTCTCGATCTTCTCGCCGTCCGGCGCATACTTTTCGGGTATCGGGTTCACGATCACCATGCCGCTCTGCATATCGAGCGCATCCATCGCCTCCACCATGCCCGCAAGTTCCTCCACCGAGTCCGCACGAACGGGCGCTCTGTAGCCGCTGTCGGGAGTGTAGAAGGCGGGAACGCGGTCGGTACGGAACGCGATCACGGGCACGCCCTGCGTTTCGAGGTATTCAAGGGTTCTGCCGATATCGAGTATGCTCTTCGGCCCCGCGCAAACGACCGCAACGGGGGTTCTTCCAAGCTCGTTCATATCGGCGGAGATATCCATTGTGGTCTCCGCGCCGCGGTGAACGCCGCCGATGCCGCCGGTGGCAAAAATCTTGATGCCCGCGCGGTTGGCAATGAACATGGTGCCCGCAACGGTGGTGGCGCCGTCCTCGCCCCTTGCGATAACGGCGGGAATATCCCTTCTGGAAACCTTTTTAACTTCCGTTCCGGCCTTGCCGAGATATTCTATCTGTTCGTCGGTTAAGCCCGCGTGCATAACGCCCTTAATAATGGCGCAGACCGCCGCCACGGCGCCATGCCGCTCCGCGATGCGCTTGCAGGCGAGGGCGGTTTTAACGTTGTCGGGATACGGCATCCCGTGGCAGATAATTGTGCTTTCAAGGGCGATCACGGGCTTGCCCGCAGCGAGCGCCGCCTTGACCTCGGGGGATAAAACCACGTTATAATTAGTGCTCATTCTTTCTCCTTTTCCTTCATTCGCCGCACGGCTCGTTATTTTTCAATATAGAAATCCGCAACGCGCCTTTCGCTCGCGACCTTTTTTATATAGGCCGAAACCTCGGCATGGGGCGGAAAATCGCGGTATGCATGCATATCCTCTATGCTTTTGAATTCGCAAACGAGCGCCATATCGCCGCTCTGCTCGCTGTGGAGCACGTCCTCCCCCACCTCGAGGGAAAGAAGCGTGGGCGCAACGCCGATGAGCGCGCGAAGCTTATCCGCAACGATGCGCATATTTTCTTCGCGTGTCTTGCCTTCAGCCATTTCATGAAAGCGCCAGATAACAAGATGCTTGAGTATTTTCAAAGTTTTATCCTGCCTTTCGCCTTGATCGAGCATATTTTTACATTTATATTATACCACAATATGAAACAGCACTCAACAGCATTTGCACAATTTTGGCAAATTTCGTTTTTTTCGTTTTCAAGCGGCGGTCGAGCGGTAAATTATATTATTATTTTTTATAGCAAAATCGTAAACCAAAAGGCTTGTTCGTGCGTTTTATATAATGGAGTGAGCCTCATGTGTAACTTCGATCTCCATACCGATTTCAACTGCCGCGCGTGACAAGGCATTCTGCGCAAAAAACGGCAAAAGCTTGTGAACCTGAAAACCGATACCACGCTTCATGCGTTAAATAATTCCTCTCATTCCACGCAGGCGGGAAGCGCGCTGCCGAATACTGGCAAACTCGGATTATAGTGGCGGATTAAATAGCGCTGCGACAACCCTAATTTGAAAATACATTAGGTCTTTATAGAAAATTTTTCGGCATTTTATAGCACTTTTTCTATTGATTTTTCTTGTGTATTTGTGTATACTATAAGTGTAAGGTGTTTTTATGTTAGGCAACGAGTTGGTTATTTGTTATCGGCTACCGTTGAAGCAATACTTGTTGCCGTAGCATAAGGTAAAACAAAAAGCTTACGAAAGGAGCATTACTATGTCAGATGCAGCAGTAATTCATGCGGTATTCCATGAAGTATTTGGACGTCAGCCAGACTTCTTATCGAGTTTTAATGATCGATTGTTGGCGCAGAAAACCATTTATCTGCTTCAACGATTGGGTGTAACATGTGGTGACTATTCTTTTAGATGGTATAAGCATGGACCGTATTCTCAGCAGCTACAAAACACGCTTTTGGAGTCTTCGCCTAGTTCCGACGATCTTGAAAAGATTACTTTTTCTAAGATTGGGCATTCCAACATTGAGAAGATTAAAGGTATGCTTGAAGAACCGCACGCTCCTTACGATGAAGCTCAATGGTTTGAGGCACTTGGATCAATTCAGTATTTGAAGAGGTATCGTTTTCCGTTGTTATCACGCGATAATATCATATCCAAGCTTTCTGAGCTGAAGCCTGGTCTTCGAGATCATTTGGCTAATTCAAGAGCATACGATGTGCTTAAAAAATATTCATTAATCATTGATTATTGAATTGATTGTTTTATTTGTGTTAAATGAATATGGCTGCAGATAACTTGCATACAACCGAATATAGAATCAAAATGGTAGATTCTATTATTGATAACGTGCATGGTTTTATTGGTTTAACCGAAGTTGAATGTGAAATTGAAAAGCTTCCCATTTTCAAGCGTCTTCAAAATATATCTCAGCTCGGTTTAACTAGTCGTGTTTTTCCGTGCGCTCTCCACAATAGATATATTCATTCTTTGGGCGTTATGCATATTGTTGACCAAATGGCCACAAGGCTTGAATTCAGTGATGATGCTCGTCAAATCATTCGTTTAGCAGGAATGCTCCATGACATAGGGCATTACCCGTTTTCGCATGATGTTGAAACCGCATATGATGATGCTATACAATTGAGCGACAGCCCTTCGGAAGAATTTTCAAACTATGCAACGAAAGCACGTGAAACTATTAAAAACTTAACGTCACCACAAGTCGATGTCAAATTCTTCCTTGATCGGCGTAACTCAGAGTTGCATCACGAATCTATTGGCGAAACTGTAATAAGTAACAGTGCCAATATCAAAAAACTTATACTCGAGAAATACATAAATAAAACTGATTATTATTCTGAGAATTATAATTATGATAAGTCCCAAAATGAAAAAGTATTAAGGAGTATCATTCTCGATATTTGTGCCATCATTGTCGGCGATAGTAAGCATAAATCTGAGTTTTTTCCTAAAGAATTCGGAATGATGGTTCAGATTATGCATTCTGAGCTGGATGCTGATCGGATAGATTATTTGCTTCGTGATGCAACATTTTCTGGAATCTCATATGGAGCCTTCGATTTTGGAGTACTGATTCAAAATCTCGATAAAATGCTTGATCCTGATTCTAATGAATACATTGTGGGAGTAACAATCGATGGAATCGGGTGCGCTGAACAATATCTTTTGAATAGATATTTTGCGTACAGCCAAGTAATACACCACAAGTACACTTCTATCCTTGGTTGCGCATTGCAAAGTGTTGTAAAATGGCTGATTTCAGATGACGAATCAGGCTTTCCTGACGAGTACAAAGATGTAAAGAAGTTGGCTGAAAATCACGAGAATGATGCATTGTATATCGGCTATACCGATGCTTTTTTAATGGACAAAATTAACAGAGCGTGTGATAATGCGAATTGTCCTGAGCAAATCAAAAGGCTTGCTCGCTGTATTAAAGAATATGAGCTGTTAGCTATGTCAAATCAAGACGATGATGAGTTTATTTGTTCTGGCATTGACGAATCCTATATATCCGAAAAAATAGAAAATAGTAACCCGTTTATCGAGCTCGGTAAAACAGATGGATCCATTCAAGATGTGATTTACCGATATAGTGAAATGAGATTGACAAAGCATATTCCTCATAAGGATTTTGAAGAGCGTCTCAACAAAGCCGTTAAGCCTGAAGATGGTAATACTGAAGATGGTAATACTGAAGATAAATCGGATTTTGCTGAAAACTTAAAAGCAGACTACCGCTCTGATCGTCTTCAAGATGGGCTTGTAATCGTAGAACCGAACAATCCTGGTTCAAAGCCCAAAATGCTTATTGATTCAGATCGTTCAATGCTCCGAGACATCTATAATTTGCGTTACTGTGTGCTAAGGCGCTATTCCATTCCAAAGCTCTAATGTATTGTATAAATTTGTTAGAAACCTATCTTCTCAGAATGCAGACACCGCAAATTCGATTCGCGGTGTCTGCGCATTTATTTAGTGGAAGTATCCTGCTATCAAGATTACTACACCTTAAACTTTTTGGCAAATTTCGTTTTAGCGCTTTTTGGCGGCAGATGATCGCCCAATTATTCTTTTATTATTTTTTTAGCAGAATCGTAAACCAAAAGGCATCCTAGTGCGTTCTATTTAATGGAGTGAGCTTCATGTGTAACTTCGACCTCCAAAACCGTTTATAAGCGCTGCGTGGTGCGAGGACCACGCAGCGAAGGACGAACCCACCTGTTCGCCGGAACGGATAGATGACAAAGCCCGCCGCACGGAATATGCGGCGGGTTTTAGTTTTAAAAATGAAGCTTGCTGCGGATAATGAAGGAATTTAGGAAGAAATTCGCGCGGAATTTCTTCCTGTTTTTCGTTTATCTTCAGCAAAAGCTTACCGCACCTTAAATTCCCCGTCCTTATAGTCCACGGTCACGGTGCTGCCCTCCTCGGGGCTTTCGGCGATTATAAACCGCGCTATAAGGCTTTCGATGCGCCCCTGGATAAAGCGCTTGATGGGCCTTGCGCCGAAGAGCGGATCGGTGCCGTTTTCGAGAATGGCGGTCTTCGCCGCATCGGTCACGGCAAGCTCCAGCCTGCGTTCGCTCATGCGGCGGGCAAGGTCACGAAGCTGCAGGTCGATTATGCCGCGCATATTCTCGCTTGTCAGCGCGCGGAAGTAAACGATCTCATCGAGCCTGTTTATAAACTCGGGGCGGAACTTGGATTTGAGAAGCTTATTTAAAAGTTCCTGCGTTTCGTCCGTCAGCTCGCCCTGCTCCATCTCGGAGAGGATAAGGTCGCTGCCGAGGTTCGATGTCAAAATGATGATCGTGTTCTTGAAGTCCACGGTGCGCCCCTGCCCGTCGGTTATCCTGCCGTCGTCGAGCACCTGCAAAAGCACGTTCAGCACGTCCGGATGCGCCTTTTCGACCTCATCAAAAAGCAATACCGCGTAAGGCTTTCTGCGCACCGCCTCGGTGAGCTGGCCGCCCTCGTCGTAGCCAACGTAGCCCGGAGGAGCGCCGATCAGACGGGAAACGGAATACTGCTCCATGTACTCGCTCATGTCGATGCGCACCATGCTTCTTTCGTCGTCGAACAGGGCTTCTGCGAGCGCCTTGCACAGCTCGGTTTTACCCACGCCCGTGGGACCCATGAACAGGAACGAGCCGATCGGGCGGTTCGGGTTCTGGATGCCCGCGCGCGAGCGCAGGATCGCATCGCAAACGCGGCGCACGGCCTCATCCTGCCCGATTATGCGGCGGTGGAGCTGCTCATCAAGGCGGAGCAGCTTCTTTCTTTCGCTCTCAAGCAGCTTGGAAACGGGGATGCCCGTCCACCGCGCCACGATCTTCGCTATCTCCTCGGAGGAAACGTGGTCACGAAGCAGGCTGTTTTCGCGCTCCGCGCCCTTCTTCTCCTCCTCGGCAAGCTCCTTTTGAAGAATCGGCAGCTCGCCGTACTTGAGCTTGGCGGCGAGGTTCAGATCGTAATCGCTCTCCGCCTTCTGGATCTCGGCATTGACCTGTTCGATGCGCTCG
Source organism: uncultured Eubacteriales bacterium (assembly GCA_902794055.1). Classification (GTDB taxonomy): domain Bacteria; phylum Bacillota; class Clostridia; order Christensenellales; family CAG-138; genus PeH17. The sequence goes on from CADBGC010000001.1 coordinate 10,322, forward strand.
CGAAGCTGCTGCACCCTGCCGATGGCGTTCTTCTCGTTTTCCCATTTCGCCTTCATCTCGTTGAGTTTTTCGCGCTGACGGGCGAGCTCCTCGCGTATCTCGCCAAGATGCTCTACGGTGTGCGAATCGGTATCGTTTTTAAGCGCCTGCTCCTCTATCTCGAGCTGCATTATGCGCCTTGAAATTTCGTCCATCTCGCTCGGCATCGAGTTCATCTCGGTCTTGATCAGCGCGCAGGCCTCGTCCACAAGGTCGATCGCCTTATCGGGCAGGAAACGATCCGAAATATACCTATCCGAAAGCGTGGCGGCGGCGATCAGCGCACCGTCGTGTATCTTCACGCCGTGATAGACCTCGTAGCGCTCCTTCAAGCCGCGCAAAATGGAGATCGTATCCTCCACGCTCGGCTCGGCAACCGTCACGGGCTGAAAACGCCGCTCGAGCGCCGCGTCCTTCTCGATGTACTTGCGGTACTCATCGAGCGTAGTGGCACCGATGCAGTGCAGCTCGCCGCGCGCCAGCATCGGCTTCAGGATATTGCCCGCATCCATCGCGCCGTCGGTCTTGCCCGCGCCGACGATGGTATGAAGCTCATCTATGAACAGGATAATTTTGCCGTCACTCTGCTTTATTTCATTCAGAACGGCCTTGAGCCTTTCCTCGAATTCGCCGCGGTACTTCGCGCCGGCGACCAGCGCACCCATATCGAGCGCGAAGAGCTTTCTGTCCTTGAGGTTATCTGGTACGTCGCCGCGCACAATCCTCTGCGCCAGCCCCTCGGCGATGGCGGTCTTGCCCACGCCCGGTTCACCGATAAGGCAGGGGTTGTTCTTGGTTTTCCTCGAAAGAATGCGGATAACGCTTCTTATCTCATTATCCCTGCCGATAACGGGGTCGAGCTTCTGCTTTTTCGCAAGCTCGGTCAGATCCTGCCCGTATTTATTCAGCACGTCGTAGGTGCTCTCGGGATTGTCGCTGTTTATGCGGGTGTTGCCGCGCACCTGCCTCAGCACGGTCAGATAGGCGTTTCGCTCGATATTGAACCTCTTAAACAGCGGCTTCAGCACGCCGTCCGCCTTCTCGATGAGGCCGAGCATGATGTGCTCCACCGAGATATAGCTGTCTCCCATCGCCTTGGCTTCGTCCTCTGCGCGGTTCAGCGCGGAATTCAGCTCGCTTGTGATATAGAGCTGCCCGCCGCTCCCGCCGCCGTAGCTCGCCTGCTTCTTGAGCTCGGCCTCGACAGCGGCGCGGAATGCGTTCATCTCAACGCCCATCGCGGTCAAAAGCTGCGCGTTCAGATCGTCCGCATCGTTCGTCAGCGCGTACAGGGCGTGTATCTGCCCCACCTGCGTATGCCTGCGCTCCTCGGCAAGCCTCTGCGCCTGATTCAAAGTTTCAAGCGTCTTCTGTGTCATTTTCTCTGCGTTCATATTACTCACCTCACAAAAGGTTATTTTAACGTATTCATCGGAAAGCTATGCTTTGCCCGGCTATTTCTTTCGGCTCTAGCATACCGCTTATCGCCGCGCCGTTGTTAGCACTCTCTTTCCTTGAGTGCTAACATTATAACTCTTTCCGCGTGGTTTGTGTAGCTTGTTCACAGCTTTGTTCATGCAAATACACAAGTTTGACACAATTCGCCGCTTTCTTGCGCAAAAAAAGCGGTGCATGGGGCTGCACCGCAAGTTTTGGATCGTAATGATCGTTAGGAATGCTTCTGAACCGCATCGTCCACGCCGGGGATCGCCGCACTCTTGCCCTTGAGCGCAAGGAATGCCAGCACGAGAAACGCGGCGTAGCGCACAACGGTGATCGCATCGTCGAGGAAGCTTTGGATCCTGATAAGGGTTGAATAGTTGAAGCTGGACTTGAAGATGCCGATGAAGCTGTTTATCGCCTCGAAAACGCCGGGAACGAAAGCGATAACATAGGTCAGCGCAGTCAGGAACACGTGGATCACGAGCGCCTTGATCGCCGATTTGCGCAGCCATTCGTCATCCTCACGAATGAGCACGTAGCCCGCCGCGATGACTAACGCCACGGTGTTGCCGAAAAGTCCGAGCAAATACACGATGGCGGCAAGCAGATTGGCCGAGATTCCGAGTTTTGATTTGTTCATTCCTCTTACCTTGCAGCGCCCGATACGGAGCGCCGCATCCTTCCTGTTTATTTCGGAGAGCTTCTCCACATGCAGTATATCATAGATAGGTTCAATCGTCAATATTAATCAAAACTGCCCGCTCTATACGTGGCGATCGGCATTTCTCCGCTCCCAAAAGCCGAAAACCGCCCGAGCATTTTCGGGCGGCCTTCGGCTTTGATATTGAGTTGGACTAACTAAAGTATTGTGTTTTAAGCTGTCGCGCGCGCTCGGCTTGGCTCATTCGCCCGTTACTTCGCCACGTTGGTGATGGTAACGCTGAATTGGCCGTTGTTTGTCGAGCTGTAATTGCCGCTTGCGAGAATGCTTTCGGGGTAGTTGGGTGTCCAGCTGTCAAGATTCAGCCAATTCTCTACGAGGTAGTAGGCGTTTGAATCGAGCACGGGCTTGCCGTTCTGATAGATAACGTTGCCGTTCGCATCCTTGAGGAAGACCCTGGGAAGGAAGGTGTTTTCGGAGCCGTCGTTGGTGTAGGCGGTGGACTTGAAGGTGCCCCTGAAATTATTGGCGCTGCTCAGAATAAGGGTGGAGATGACCTCGTCCTGCCCGTTGCCGCGCTTCATGAGCTTTACCTCGAGCTGTGCGCCTGCGGGAGCGCTGACACTGCCGCCGCCCGCATTCTTCCACGCGATGTTGACGTTGATCCTCGCCATCGCCCAGCGGTGACGGAGCTCGAAGCGGAAATTGTTTCCGGAGGTGTTCACAAGATTGTTTTCGGTGAGCAGCCAGCGGGAATCCGCATTCACGACCTTAACGGTGTAGTTGATAGCGTTGCCGTTTTCATCGAACTTCGGAATATTCGTCCAGCTCGCCCGATCGTCCCAATTCTTGTTGCCGCCGAAGGGGTTGGAGAAGGTCTGAACACTGCCCGTGGGCTGACCGTTTGCAAGGAGCTGATAGCTGATGCTGCGGGGGATATGCTTATCCTCACCGTTGCCCCATTCGGTATTGTTGTCCATGCTGACGAAGCGATTTACGATGCTGAAGTTCAGGTACTCCTGCTGCACGGCAGCGGTGGTGCCGAATACCCTGATCTCGGCCGCGCTCATGTACTTGTTTACGTCCGCGCTGCTGCTGCCGTAGGTGGTAACGCCCTCAAGCTTAACGAACTTCGCCATGACGGGGGTTTCGAAGTAAACGGTCTTGAGCGCATTGTCGTTGGACCATGTTCCGCTGCTTACGGCCGTCCATGATCTGCCGTCCATGCTGGTGTAGATCTTATAGTTGTTTACCCTGCCGTTGACCGCAGTCATGCGAGGCTGGTACTCATACCTGCTGACCTGCGCGGGAGCAGCAAGCTCAAGCGTGATATAGCGCTCCTCAAGGGGCGATGCGTAGCGATGCCTGGTGTGCCACATGGTGTCGTTGCTGCCGTCGATCGCCTTCTCCCTGCCTTCGCCGTTCGCAAGCTGCTCGGTGGCGACACTGATGCCGCTTATTTCAAGCTTGTTGCTCGGATCGTTGCTCGGCTCGGTTTCGGGGCGGAATACCCTGATCTCAGCCGCGTTCATATACATATTAGCTTCGCCGCCGCTGTTGCCGTAGGTGGTAACGCCCTCGAGCTTAACGAACTTCGCCAGAACGGGGTTTGCGAATTCAACTTTCTTGAGCGTGTTGTTATTCGCCCAGCTGCCGCTGCTCACCTCGGTCCAGGATTTGCCGTCCGTGCTGACGGAGAGCCTGTACTGGTTTACCCTGCCGTTGCTGCCGTTGCCGGACTGATACTCATACCTGCCGATATAGGTGGGCTCGAGGAGCTCAACGGTGATGTAGCGCTCGGATGCGGGCGCAGCATAGTGCCACTTGGTGTGCCAGAGAGTGTTGTTGTTGCCGTCGAAGGCCTTTTCCCTGCCCTCGCCGCCTTGCTCGGAAGCTACGTTCACGCTGCTTACGCCGACCTGATAGTTGACGTTGCCGAAGAGCCTGATCTCGGCCGCGCTCATATACATATTCGCTTCGCCGCTGCTGTTGCCGTGGGTGGTAACGCCCTCGAGCTTAACGAATTTTGCCACAACGGGGTTCTCGAATTCAACGGTCTTGAGCGCGCTGTTGTTCGCCCAATTGCCGGTGCTTACCTGGGTCCAGTTCTGACCGTCCGAGCTGATCGAGATCTTATAGTTGTTTACCCTGCCGTTGCTCGCGGTCAGGCGGGGCTGATACTCAAACCTCTTGATCGCCTCGTAGGCGTTGAGCTCGATGGTGATGTAGCGCTCGGATGCGGGCGCAGCATAGCCGTGCTTGGTGTGCCAAATGGTGTTGTTGTTGCCGTCGATGACCTTCGCCTTGTCCTCGCCGTTCTGCTCGGAAGCAACGGTCAGGTTGCGAACGCCGAGCTGAACGAAGCCGTCCTGATCGGGGGTGTGCGCGGGAGTGGGGGCGGGAGTGGGGGTCGGGACCGCCGTGGGAACGGGGGTGGGGTCGGGCATGGTGCCCACGTTGTGAAGTCTCCATTCGCAGTATACGGTCTGCGGGGCATCCGCATTTGCGGGGAACGGGTCAACTTCGCTCATGATGATCTGATAAGCCTTTGAAACGGATACGGGAACGGTGTAGCCGTGCCTATTGACCATATTCTTATAAGCCTGAGCAACCGTGTTGCCGCTCATCATCTCGTTCCAGAAGGTTTTGCCCGAGGTGATAACGCCAAGGTGGCTGGGGTCCTTAGAATAGCCGTAAACCGCTGACGCGCCGGCCGCAATAAGCGCTCTGCCGGTGGTTCCGTTGCCGTCCTGCTTCATGCCGAAGCAGGAAGCGAGGTGGACAAAGCAGTTGGAAAGCCTGCCGTTGATATGGCCCTGTATGAACCTGCCGTCGATATAGGCGATGTTGCCGTTGTATGCGGCCCAGCCCTTTGCGTAGTCATCGCTGGTAATGCCGTCGAAGGTGGTGAGGGTCAGATAGGTGGTGCCGTTGCCGTAGGAGCCGTGGGTATCGAAGATCACCACGCCCTTATTCTTGATGTGGTTAACGATGTTTGCGGCGGATGCCTGAGTGGACTGCAGAAGCGTGTAGCTGCCGCCGGTCGAATTTGCTATGCTTTGAGCTACTTTTTTGAAGTTGGTAAGATTGTACGCTACGTCGTGGCCGTAGTAGGGGCCGACGAGCAGAACGTTCCTTGAGTAGGGGCCGTTGTGTCCTTTGGTTACGGAAACTTCGGGATCCTTGCCCGCGGTGATAACGATCTTCTCGGTGTCCTGAGCACTCGGATCGTCAACTCTTTCGAGCTCGTTGCGAAGGTGGTAGTTGTATGCGCAGAGCATACCGTCAACGCTGAAGAAGAAGCCGTCTTCGGTGAAATCGCCGAAGCTGTCCAAGCTCGTGTCCTTGAAGTTCAGCGCGGCCTGGTAGGCGGCGTTGATGACCTCTTTGCGGGAAAGACCAGCCGCGATGGCTTTCGCCTCTGCGGCCTCGATCTGCTGCCAGGCTTTTTCAAGCTTGCTCATCTGCCTGTTCTCACGCGTTACCGCGTGAAAGCCTTCGGCAAGCGAAAAAGCGGGGATCGCAGCGACGATCATGAGGATCGCTATCGCTGCAGCGATGAGTCTCCTTGTTTTCATTTTTGACCTCCATTGTTCTGAACTCGTGAACCGTCGATATATTTTTTTGTGCGTGGTGCGAGATACCACTATGAGTTCATGTTTTGAATTTTATCAAATGCAAATGGATTTGTCAAGCATTTTTTCAATATTTATAAGAAAAATTTTTACTATCATTTTTCGTTTTCGGCAAAAATTTTATGCAGTATCAGCAAGGTTTACAAAGTACATTTTTCATTTTTAACTCATTAAAGGTATATTGTATCTCGAATTTTGTCAAAAATATGTCCTTCTAAAAGCCGCCGAACCTTCAAAAAAACGCCTTTCGTGCACGATTTTTTCCGCTTTTCCGCTTCTGCGGCAGCAGCTCGATTGAAATTTCGGCAGCGAAGAACATTATATTTTCCGCCTCGGAAGCCGATAACGGTCGGAATCCGCCAAAGCGGGGCGGCTTGATGTAATACAATATATCGCCCTCCCCCGCCGTTTTCCCATCTCGAAACCTTGACTGCGCCGCGTCAAAATGATATAATAGTACGAATGCTTGTATGTTGGCGCAGTAGTCGCTGAATATTGCTTAATTGTTTTTGAAAAGACTGCTGCGGGGCATTGCATTTAATATATATAGGAGGTAGAATTCTGTGCCCACATGGTTACAATACGTGCTTCCCGTGCTTGCACTGCTCATCGGCGCTGCCGCCGGTGCCTTCGGGATCCACATGTATGATAAGCATAATGCAGAATCCAAGGTCGCCGAAGCCGATCAGATGGTCAAAAAGATGATCGACGACGCGCAGAAGCGAGCCGAAACCATCAAGAAAGAAACCTTGCTCGAAGCGAAAGAAGAGGTCTATCGCCTCAAGAGCGAAACCGAACGCGAAAACAAGGAACGCAGGAAGGAGCTGCAGCGCGCCGAAAGCCGTTTGCAGCAGAAGGAAGAAAGCTTCGACAAGAAGCAGGAAGGGCTTGAACAGCGCGAGCAGCAGCTCAACAAGCGCCTCAAGGCCATCGATGCCAAGGAAGCCGAGATCGACCAGCTCCACGAGCAGAAGAAGGCCGAGCTCGAGCGCGTTGCCTGCATGACGCAGGACGAGGCAAAGAACGTGCTTCTTGCAAACGTTGAGAAGGACGCGCGCCACGAGGCCGCCGTCATAATCCGCGATATCGAAGCCAAGACCAAGGCCGAGGCGGACAGGCGAGCCACCAACATCATCTCGATGGCGATCCAGCGCTGCGCAGCCGACCACGTTGCCGAAGCCACCGTTTCCGTAGTCGCTCTTCCGAACGACGAAATGAAGGGCAGGATCATCGGCCGCGAGGGCAGAAACATCCGCACCCTTGAGACCGCAACGGGCGTTGATCTGATCATCGACGACACGCCCGAGGCCGTCATCCTCTCCGGCTTCGACCCGATGCGCCGCGAGATCGCCCGCATCGCCCTTGAAAAGCTGATCCTCGACGGGCGAATCCATCCCGCAAGGATCGAGGAAATGGTCGAAAAGGCCCGCAAAGAGGTCGAAACGCAGATCCGCGAGGCCGGCGAACAGGCCGTCTTCGAGGTCGGCATCCACGGCCTGCACCCCGAGCTCGTAAGGCTCCTCGGCAGGCTCCGCTACCGCACCAGCTACGGTCAGAACGTGCTCAAGCACTCGATCGAGGTCGCCCATCTCTGCGGACTTATGGCAACCGAGCTTGGCGTGAACGTTCAGCTCGCAAAGCGCGCAGGCCTTCTGCACGACATCGGCAAGGCCGTTGACCACGAGATGGAAGGCACCCACAACCAGATCGGCGCCGATCTTGCGAAGAAATATCGCGAAAACAACCAGATCGTGCACTGTATCCTCGCCCACCATGGCGACGTGGACCCCGGAACGGTCGAAGCTGTGCTCGTTCAGGCGGCGGACGCGATCAGCGCAGCCCGTCCCGGCGCAAGGCGCGAAACGCTTGAAAACTACATCAAGCGCCTTGAAAAGCTTGAGGAGATCGCAAACTCCTTCGACGGCGTTGACAAGAGCTTCGCTATCCAGGCCGGCCGCGAGGTGCGCATAATGGTCAAGAGCGAAACCGTTTCCGACACGGATATAATCGTCGTCGCGAAGGACATCGTGAAGCGCATCGAGGCCGAGCTCGAGTATCCCGGACAGATCAAGGTCAACGTCATCAGGGAAACGAGAGCCACCGAGTACGCGAAGTAAGCGGAAAACCGAATACAAACCGAAACCGCCCCGGGAAACCGAGGCGGTTTTTCCATTATGCCAGTATTTTGCTTTTTCAGCCGCGCTTTTTAAACAGCCTAAAGCTGTTTACGCCGTCCTCCGCGCGCTCGGTATTGCAGTAAAGCTTGAGCTCGCTGCCCGGAGCGCTCGTCTGCTTCGACTCGGCAGCCTTTGAAAGCAAAAGCCCGAGCAGAGTGTTCATAAAGGCGTTGGCGGAAGCGAGCTTTTTATCATCCAGCTCAAAAATCAGGGCGTAATCGCCGCCTTTTTCGATCGGCGGAAGCTCCCCCATAAACTCGGCGGCTCTTTGCCAGCCGCGCTTTTCATAGATAAGCTCGTGATCGCGGTCGCCCGCATAGTCATGCGGCGGCTCCTCGCCAAAATCAAAGTCGATATCCCCGATCTGCGACAGGTCTATTCCGTCAAATGCGCCGAGCGTGCTCCCGATGATGCCTTCATACTGCTCGGCGGTGATGCCGAAATCCTCGGCGGGATCATAGCCGCGCATCTCTGCCTCGATCTGCTGCTTGATCTGTTCGATCTTCTTCTTTATGTCGTTCATTTCGGTTCGATACGACTCTCGGATGCTTTGAATTTCGGCGAGCCTCGCCTCCGCCTCCGCAAGCTTTTCATCGAAGGCGGCAAGGATCGCGCGATCATCCTTTTCGATCAGATTTTTTATCTCCTCTATCGTGAAACCCGCCCGCTGAAGGTTCTTTATCCTCACGAAATCGGCGGCCTGCTCCTCGCTGTAATGGCGATAGCCGCTGTTTTCATCCACCCGCGCAGGCTTTAAAAGCCCAACGCTGTCATAGTAGCGAAGCGTTTGCGGCTTTGCACCGCAGAGAAGCGAAAAATCCTTGATGGTCATATCTTTTTACCTCCTTATGGCGCAAGCATATCATTACAGCGCACTTTAAGGTCAAGAGGGTCGCATCCGAAAAATAGAATATATTTTTAGAAATTCCTTTGGAATTTCTTCCTCAACTATTCACTCTTCACTATTCACCCTTCACTATTCACTAAAATCTCAATCCTCCCCGTCCGAATACTCCTCGCGGCTCAATGCCTCGAACCGTTCGCGCATGGTGGGGCTGTTTTTCGTCAGCTTCTTTATCGAAAGATCCTGCGCCTTGTCGTTTGCAAGCCTCAAATTATTCTCGCTCGAAAGCAGCGCCGCCTTGGTCTTTTGCAGATGGTCGATCGTTTTGTCGATCTCGTCTATCGCAGTTTGGAACTTTTCGCTCGCAAGGCGGTAGTTCCTGCCGAATTTATCCTTAAAGGCGTTCATTTCGTTCTCAAAATTGGTGATATCTATGCTCTGGCTTCTTGCGACCGCAAGCTGCTGCTTATATGAAAGCGCATTTTTCGCGGCATTCCGAAGCAGCGATATCATCGGGATGAAGAACTGCGGGCGGATAACGTACATCTTTTCGTATCTATACGAAACGTCAACTATGCCCGCATTGTAAAGCTCGCTGTCCGCCTCAAGCAGCGACACCAGCACCGCATATTCGCAGCCCTTTTCGCGGCGATCCTTATCCAGCTTTTTGAAGAAATCCTCGTTCTTATGCTTCTTTTCCGTCTCGTCCAGCTCGTTTTTCATTTCAAACATGATTGAAAGAAGCTCCGAGCCGTCCTCGGCGGTCTCGCGGAAGATATAGTCGCCCTTCGTGCCGCTCGAAGCATCATTATCCTTTTCGAAATACGCGCCCGGGAACGCCACGGCGCGCAGCTTGTTGAACTCGGTCTCGCAGTGCTGCTCAAGCGTTTCGCCCACCATCTTGGTGGACTGCTTTGCCTTGAGGTCCTTATAAAAATCTATCTGCACGTCCTTACTTTTGAGCTCCTGCGCGTGCCGCTCCTGTATATTCTTTTCCTTGAGCTCATTTTCCTTTTTCTCAAGCGCAAGATCGTTTCTAAGCTTCTGTATCTCGCTGTTCTTCTCGCTCAGCGCGGCGGCGATGCGCGTTTCCGCTTCCCGCTGCTCCGCTTCGAGCTTTCCGCTGAGGCGCTCTATCTCGCGCTCCTTCTCGGAAAGAAGCTTCTCCTGCGCTGCGGCAAGGCGTATCCTTTCCGCGTCGCGTTCGGCTTCAAGGCGGTTCTTTTCGGCCTCGGCTTCGGCGGCAATGCGCTGCTTTTCGGCCTCGCGCTCGGCGGTCAAGACCGCAAGCTTCTGCTTCAGCGCCGCGATCTCGCCCTCCTTCTTGGTCTCCGCCTCGCTGACGGCAAGCTTAACGGCGCTCTCCTTCGCATCGGTAAGCGCCTTCTCCTGCTTTTCGACTTCCTTTTGAAACTCCTTATCGCGCACCTGCTTGACTATCGCGGCATAGCCCGCCTCGTCCACCTGAAAAACTTCGCCGCACTTGGGGCATTTTATCTGCTGCATATACTTATCCTCCGTAAAAATATCCATCGTTTCGTTTTCTGCGCTCCGCACCGTTTCCGAAGCAAAAACCCATCATTTATATACTACCACAAGTTCGTGCGGCAGTAAACAGAATAAGCGAAAATGAATAAAAAGAAAAAGCGGAAATCCGCTCGTTATCCTCGTTATGAAAAGCCCTGCTCAACCCTTTTTAAGCAGCCTCCGCACCTCCTGTATACTGCGCTCTGCGCTGTCGAGCGCGTTTATAACGCTTTGCGTATCCACAAGGTTGTTTTCGGTTCGCCCCAAGAGATAATCTGCGGTCACGCCGAAGAAATCCGCAAGCTTGAGGATCGCGGAGCTGTCCGGATTGGTTTTGCCCGTTTCATAGTTTGAAAGCGTTTTTTGATCTATACCCGTAGCGGCGGCAACGTCAATCTGCCGAAGATCGCGATCCTCGCGCAGCGCTCTTATTCTGTTCATAAAAACACCTCCGATACAAGTTTGGTATATTTCAACTGAATTATACCAAAAAATTTCTATAAAAAGCTTGCAACAGGAAAATATTCGTGGTATAATGCGTTTATACTAAAAAATTAGTATAAATTAATTGTCACAGGAGGACACGGTATGTTTTTTGCAGGGCTATGCCTTTTCTGCTTATCGTTGCCGATTTCCATCAGCATGATAAAAAGCTTGGATTTGATAAACAAGCATCCTTACACCTACCGACTGGCAAACGGCCTTACCAAGGAAACGGTCGAGGTTCTCGCGTTTCTATTTCCAATACTCGCTATAGTCAGCATCGTTTTGATGGTTTTCGGCTGGATAAAACGAAGAAACAAGGCTTCACTGGATTCCATTGTCAACGGAGAGAAGCAAAATTACTGCGAAAGCTGTAAAATCAATGTTTCAGAACAGCACTCAGCCTGCCCCGTTTGCGGCAAATCATTAAAGAATAAAGGAGAATGACACATGGCACGCACAACAGTAAAGGTAAAATACTCAAGCTTTGATGGCCTGCAGAACAAGATTTCTGCACTGCTTTCAAGCAAGGGCTACAAAAACATTAACGAGAACAACGAGGATGTTTGGAAAAATGGAATGGGTTTTCTAACCGCTATGAAATACATAAAGATCGAGTTCGCCGAAAACAACACACTTGTTATCTCCGGCTGGTGCAGAGCCATGGCGGGCGGCGAAATGGATCTGAATGGTGTGGTCGGCGCTCTGCCTAAAAAGCAGGTAATGAACGTTATAAAGGAACTGCAGGCGATCGTAAAATAACGCCTTTTGCTTTGGAAGAAAACAACGATATTCTATGGAGGTAACAGAATGAAGAAAATTGCATCGCTTATCATCGCCGCCGCATTTATGCTGGTCGGTTTCGCGGCATTGGGCGGCATAACTGCTGCCGCAGATTCATCGGTTCCATCCGGCTATGCTCCGAATGATTTTTTAAAGCTCCGCGCTTTCCTTGAAACCATGGATGCAAACGGAGTTAAAAACGGCGAAAAGCTCTGCAGTGAGTTTGGCACAGAATATGATTCCGATGATCCCGAAACATGGGGAAATGTTGAAGAACATGATGGAGTTTATGGCGAGGTATTGTGGCTTACCGGAGATGACGGGCTTCGACACGCAGAATGGATTTTCTTCGGATATCTCGATCTTTTCGGCGAACTCGATTTGAGCGGGTTCGATCATCTGAAATATGTCAATATTTCGGCCAATCGTATAACTGCCGTTGATCTTGAAGGTGCATCGGCGATCGAGTCCTTCGTGTGCGATGAAAACCCCATCGGCTTCATCAATTGGAATAACACCGCAGAGAACGTATCTATCAAACTTTCCGCTGAGAACGGATATGTTAATACTTATTATGAATGGAAGGAAGACTTTGCAAATTTTCCCTGTGCTTGGCGCGCGAAAGCATGGAATGAAGGTGATGCTCGGTTTATCGGATGGTATGATGCTGACGGAAATTGCATTTCGAGTGAACAGGAATATGAAATCTGTGAAACATGGGCAGGAGAGGATAATGCCGGAGCACCTGCCGACGTTCAGCTTGACCTGACTGCTCGATTTGAATCGACCGTGCAGCCCACGGAAGAGCCCACAGCAGCGCCCGTCGAGCCCACCACGGCACCCGCCGAGCCCACTGCGGCACCCGCCGAACCTACTGCTGCGCCCGCTGAACCCACCGCTGCGCCCGCTGTACCAACCGTTGCCCCCACCGATGCTCCGAAGCCACCGAATACCGGGATGGTCGCGCTTTCAGCAGTCGGTATTCTCGCAGCAGCAACAGGGGTGATCGTTGGAGTTCGCGCCGCAAAGAAAAACAGAGCTTAATAAATTGGCATACACGATGAGGCTGCCGTTATAAGCCGGAATAATATTGCTTCAAGATGACCACTTCCTGCCAACGGGAGCCGTATGCGGAATACTGCACACGGCTCCCATTTTTTACCCTATCAATCTCGCCGCTGCGTTCACCGCCGCCAGTATCACCAGCCCCACGACCGTCGGCAGCGCGATCCCGAGCAGCATCCATTTCACGCCGCCCGCTTCCTTTTTTATCGTTAGGCAGGTGGTGGAGCAGGGCCAATGAAAGAGCGTGAACAGGATCACGGCAAGGAAGGTCGCCGCGCTCCAGCCGTTTGCGGTCAGTATCGAGAAAAGCTCCGGGCCGCCCGCGCTTTCCGCCAGCACGCCGCCGCCCGTGTAGATCATAAGCAGTATCGGCAGCACTATCTCATTCGCGGGAAAGCCGAGGATGAATGCGGCGAGTATTGCCCCGTCCAGCCCGAAAAGCCGCGCAAAAGGATCGAGCAGGGCGCGGAATTCGGAAAGCAGAGTGCCGCCGCCGAGCCTAATATTCGCCGCCGCAAAGAGGATGAGCCCCGCAGGAGCGGCAACGATCGCGGCGCGGGCGAGCACGTGCAGCGTTCGATCGAGCATACTGCGAATGAGCACCTGCGCTATCTTGGGCGGGCGGTAGGGCGGCAGCTCCATCAAAAACGACGAAGCTTCGCCGCGAAAAAGCGTTTTTGAAAGCAGTTTTGTAACCGCGAGCGAAACGCCGACCGCAAGCACTATCAGCGCAGCGAGCACCGCCGCAGAGCCGAGAGAAGATGCCGCGCCCCCGCCCGCAAGCAGCAGCGAAGCGAGCGTTATCAGCAGCGGAAAGCGCCCGTTGCAGGGCACGAAGCTGTTTGTGAGCATCGCCGCAAGCCTCTCGCGCCGACTTGAGATTATGCGGCAGCCCACCACGCCCGCCGCGTTGCACCCGAAGCCCATCGAGATCGTCAGCGCCTGCTTGCCGCAGGAGCCGCAGCGGGCGAAGCAGCGGTCGAGGCAGAACGCCGCGCGGGGAAGGTAGCCGAGATCCTCAAGCAGCGTGAAAAGCGGAAAGAAGATCGCCATCGGCGGCAGCATCACCGCCACCACCCAAGCGAGCGTGCGAAACATTCCGAACGCAAGCGCATCGCGAAGCCATGGGGCAACCCTTAGCCAATCAAGCATCCGTATCAACAGTTTTTCCGCCCACGAAAAGGCGGAGAACAGCAGCTCGCTCGGGCGGTTCGCGCCGATTATCGTGATATAGAAAACGAGCATCAGAAGCAGAAACATTATCGGAAACGCCGTCCATTTCCCCGCTGCGATCCTATCGAGCCGCGCGGTCAGGCTCCCCCTTCCCGCCTTTTTCGAGCTTTCGCCGCCATCGCCCGAAGTTTTCCGCACCGCCCCCCAAATCAGCCGCGAGCACTCCCTTTGGCAGGCTATCGCGGCGGCTTCGTTTTCGCCGCTCTCTGCGTTCTCCCTTGGAAGAAAAGCCGCGCAGCGCACCTGCGTTTTTTGCGCCGTTTCGGTGTCGTTTTCGCCGTTCATCACTTGAAAAACTGCCTCCGTCAGCGCGGAGAGCCCGATGCCATTTCGCGCCGAGCAGGGAACGACCGGAACGCCGAGCCGCGCCGAAAGCAGGGCGTGATCGACCGAAATTCCGCTCCTTTCGGCCTCGTCGATAAGGTTCAGGCAGATAACGACCTTCGGCGTTAGCGCAAGCACCTGCAAGGCAAGCGGCAGGCTCGATTCAAGGCTTGCGGCGTTCACGACTGCGACCACGGCTTCGGGCGCGCTTTTAATTAGGAAATCCCGCGCGATACCCTCCTCAAACGATGCAGGATCGAGGCTTCGGCAGCCGGGCAGATCGACGAGCAGCAGCTTTTTCTCCGCTTCCCCCTCCCTTGCGCGGCAAACGCCGCTTGCAAGCGAAACGGTTTTGCCGCTCCAGTTGCCCGTGTGCTGCTTGAGCCCCGTAAGCGCATTAAAAACCGTGCTTTTGCCAACGTTCGCCTTACCCGCAAGCGCGATAACGGGCAGCTTCTCGGGGTTTTCAAGCGTTTCAAATTCGCGCATCGCGCCGCGCCCCGCGGAGAAGGAAGTCAGACCCATGTTTGCGCCTCCTCTCCATGCTCCGCCGCATCGGTTTCTTCACAGGCTGTCGAAACGATGATCTTGTCCGCATCGGCGTTTCTTATCGCCGTCACCGCGCCGCACACGAGATAGCCCGAAGGATCGCCGAGCGGGCTTTCAAGCACCTTGACGGCGCGCTCCCCCTCAAAAAAGCCCAGCTCCACAAGCCGCCGCCGAAGCTCGCCCGTGGCTTCCAGAGCCGTTATCCTCGCCGAAGCGCCGAGCGCAAGCTCGCTCATGCGCCGTTCACCCGCTTTCTCGCCTTCTCCCCGTTTTTTACCCATCTTCGCCCTCCAATGCCCGTTTCTGCCATAATATGCGGGGAAAGCGGACGAGGTTACAATATAAAGAAAAAACGCTTCGACTTGCTCAGCGTTTTTCTTATTCCATCAGTTCTTTGAATATCTCCGATATCTCCGCATATTCCTTTCGCGTTTTCTCAAGGTATTCGCGCCCCTCCCGCGTTATCGAATAATAGCTTCTTGCGCGCCCCTCGGCGACCTCGGTGGACGATATCTCGATATAGCCCTGCTCCTCAAGGCGGTACAGCACGGGGTAGAGTATGGAAATCGTGTAGCGCCCTTCGCTTTTTTCCTTCAGCGTGGCGGATATCTCATAGCCGTACATCGGCCTTTCCGAAAGAAAGCGCAGCACAACGAGCGGGCTTGTGGCCCGCTTGAAATACGATATAAAGGAATGACCTGTATCGGGCATCCTCTAATCCTCCGTTTGCCGCAGCGCGGCATTTTCTTATATTTTCAAGCCATATTATAACACAAATTTTGATTTTATCAATATATAGCATTGACAAATATAAAGGGTATGTGATAAACTTGAAGCAAACAAACGGTAAAAAAGGAGGTTCGCCCCTTGGATATTGCAAAAAGACTGTTTAGAAGACCCGTTTCAACGGCGGTTTGGGTCGCCGTGCTGACGCTTGCCGCGCTGCTTATCGGCGTTGGCGCATCGGTGCTGCACGCCGCGCACGCCATGCGCGAAAAGCTCGACTCCAAGCAAACGACCATCGCCGTTCACAGGCTCCCTCGTGAACAAAACGAAGACGGCACCTTTACCACCACCGGCGACCTTCAAAGCTGCCCTCTGTTCGACGAGGATATTGCCTATCTTCGTTCGCTGCCGCAGGTGAAGGATATCGACCTGCGCTATCTTTCGGGCGCATATCTCGAGGGCGTTTACACGAAGCTCGGCCTCACCGATTTCTTCGGAATGAAGCAAGACAACGGCTTGGGGGTGAACGACGGCAGCAACGGCGTGGTGCTGATCGGCGAGGTCGAAAGCGCCTTCACTCTGAATTTCGGCAGCGTAACGCGCTACGATCTTTCCGCGTTCGGGCTTGGAAGCTCTGTTGGCCAAAGATACAACTGCGCCATCCTCCGCGTTGAGGATGCGCTCGCCATTCACCCCGATTACCCGATTTACGCGCGGTATGACGGCGATGATGACTACACGGGCAGAGTTACGCTTATGTTCCCCGCCTTCGGCGACGGCAGGACCTCCTTCTTCAAGGTCGGCAAGCGCTACGCGGTGCGCGGCGCTTACGATCCCGATCCTGCCGGATGGGGTGAGGATTATCCCGTCAACGAGCCGGTTTGCCCGAATGTCAATCTTATAAACGATGGCTTTTTAAGCGCATTTATCGAGGGCGATTCCCTCGCCTGTTATCGCGATATCGAAGCTGAGATTGTTAATATGATAGATCCTTTCACCGGCGAGATCAGCTTAGGCCATATCACCCCCGTTCTTTCAAGGGGTGAGCGCGTGCCCGTTGCCGTGGAATGGAACGGCACCGCCGATGAGCTTGCAAAGGACGAGGTTTGGGGAAAATTCATCGAAGAATACCGTATGGCGCAGTGCTCATTCCCCGTGCTCGGAACTAACCGCCTTGAAAGCATGTATTCCTTCGTTCAAAACGAGGCGAGCATAGTTCAGGGTCGAAGCTTCACCAAGGATGAGTACGATACAGGCGCGAAGGTGCTGGTGATGGACGAAGGCGCGGCGGTCAAGGCCGGGCTCTCCGTGGGCGACAAGGTTTCCCTGAAGCAGTTCCGCCCCGCCATCGGCTACGATGAGGGCAATCAATCCTTCCATAACGACTTCTACTCTGCATCCGATGAATATAACAACCCAACGCTCGGCAGCAATGTGTTCTTCCACGGCCTGCCCGAGGGCGAGGCGGAGGAATTCACGATAGTCGGCCTTTACCGCATCGAAAACGAGTGGAAGGATGCCCTTTGCTCCTTCACGCCAAACACGCTGTTCATGCCCCGCGCGGCGCAGACGGAGCTTGCCTGCGGCGGCCCGTCGAAGAATCTCGGCGCTGAGCCCATCTCCCAATTCGATGCGGAAGGAAACGAGACCCAATTGATGCTGCCACGGCTCGAGATGGGCGGAGTTTGCGGCGTTTATATGTCCATAATACTCAAAAACGGCAGTATGAACGAGTTTCTTGAAAGGCTCGAGGCCGACTGCGAGTATGAGAATATTCCGTTTGGCGAGGATGGGTACTTTGTAAAGCGAGTAAAGGGGCTGAACAGCAAAACCTTCTTCTGCTTCGATCAGGGCTACGAGGCGGTCAAAGCCTCCGTTGAGGGCGTTTGGGCATCCGCGCTGAAGCTGCTCGGTATGACGAGCGCGCTTGCGCTGCTGCTGTTCATCGCGTATCTGCTTCTGTATCAGGCGCCGGAGCGAAGAACGCTCGGCATAATGCGCTCGCTCGGCGCAAAACCGCAGCGCACAAGGCGGTATCTTTTCATAAGCGGGCTTGTGCTCGCCGCTGTCGGAATAGCCATCGGCACGGCGCTCTCGGCGGCGTTCGCAAATCTTATAGCGGATAAGCTTGCCGGAGCCGTGATGGGCGAGAACGCCGAGCTTATGCGCGAATCGCTCGCCGGGGACAGGCTTCCCTCTTGGCTATACGCGCTGATCGCGCTTATCGAGCTGATAATCGCCGCCGTTCTGCTCCATGCACACGCGGCGCACCTATCGAAAAAGGAGCCGAGAAAGCTGCTGGTGAAATGATATGAGTCCGTTCTTTTTCAACCGAATGAAGCGCGCACCGCTGAAGCATATCTGCGCCGCGCTCGCATCGCTGGCGATGGCCGCGCTGCTCTGCTTTCTCGCCGTTTACCGAAGCGATCAAAAGGCGAAGCTCGAAGCGGCGATAGACAATTCCGAGGTGCTCTGCGTGGTCACGAATATCGGCGGAACGCAGTCCACCTCCCTGCGCATGGGCTGGGGCGCGGCGCAGGCGGTTACGCTTCGTGAGCACTACCGGCTTCCCGAATTTGTCCGCGATCTTCGCATGACGAAGGAGCTTGAAGTAATGTGCGATTTCGGCTCGGAGCTCAAGCTTATCGCGCTTACGAGCCCCAAGGGGATCGACGAACTCGATCCCGCGCTCGGCGGCGAGGTGACGCTGTTTTACGATGATTTTTACACCTCCGAAGAGCCGCTTCTGCTCGTTTCCGAGGAGGTTTTCAACGGGCTCGGCGGCGAAACCGCCGTTTCCGCCATCGTGACCGATCCGCACGTGGATAAGCGCTACTTCCCCGATGAACCCGATAAGGGCGTTGGCAGTGCGGAATTCACCGTTGCGGGCTATTACAAGGGTCCGGGCGAAAAGCTCTTTATGCCGTTTGAGGCGGGGGAGCTGATAGTGGACCGCATAACGGGCTCGCGCACGCTCGATTCGCTGGCGTTCCTTGCAAGCGATAACCGCAGGCTGAATGAGCTTCGCGATGCCGCGTCCGACGTTTTCGGAAGCGTTATCCCCGGCGGCGTTTCGGGTGAATACCGCTTCGCCCTCACCGTGCACGACGAGAACCTGAACTCCACCGTTGAGGCGCTGACGAGGAATATCGAGCGCACTAATATCTTTATCCCCATCGCGCTCGCGCTGACTCTTGCAGCGGGCTTGCTCATCGGCTATATCTCAACGAGGAACGAGAAAAACACCTATGCGCTCTCGCGCAGCGCGGGCATGACGAAGAAAAAGCTCTTTACCTCTGCGCTTCTGGAGCAGCTTTTGCTGCCGCTTGTCGCCTGCATCATCGCGGGCGCAGCGCTCCGCTCGCCGCTTCCCGCGCTCGCGGTTTTCGCGCTGTATTCGCTCGGCTGCTTAATAGCCGTTATTCGCGCGCTGCGGGTATCCCCCTCAAGACTGCTCCGTGAACAGGAATAAGAAAGGACAGCATTATGGAAATATTGACCGCAAAAGAAGTTTCGTTTTCCTATATCAACCGTTTTCAGCGCGTTGATGCGCTCAAGGGCGTTTCCTGCGGCTTTGAAACGGGGAAGGCGTATGCCATAGTCGGCAAAAGCGGCAGCGGAAAAACCACGCTGCTCTCGCTGCTCGCGGGGCTTGAAACGCCCACGGAGGGCGAGGTGCTTTTCGAGGGGAAGTCGCTTTCCACCCTCGATCGGGACGAGTACCGCCGCGATTCCGCCGCCGTGATCTATCAAAGCCTGAACCTCTTTCCCCTGCTCACCGCCGAGGAAAACGTTATGTTTCCGCTGAAGCTGATGAAGCTTGAAAAGGACGAGGCGATGCGGCGCGCAAGGGCCGCGCTGCTCTCGGTTGGCATAGGCGAGGATAAATTCAAGCGCCTTCCCTCCCGCCTTTCGGGCGGCGAACAGCAGCGCGTTGCCATCGCCCGCGCGGTATCGGCGCAAAGCCGCATAATACTTGCCGACGAGCCGACGGGAAATTTAGACATCACAAACGGCAATCAGGTGGTTTCGATACTTCTGCGCCTTGCGCACGATGAGGGCCGCTGCGTTATAATCGTTACCCACGACCTTGAGATCGCCGCGCAGACCGACGAGGTTTTCATGATGAAGGACGGCGTTCTTGAACGAGGGCTTCAGGTTTAAGGGGGAGGTGGAAATCCCAAGGCGATTTCAAATGATGTGCGCCTTGCGCATGATGCTTGCCTGCGGCAAATGATGTGCGCTTTCAGCGCATGATGCGTTCCTGCGGAACATTGAGGAAGAAATTCCTGCGGAATTTCAAATGCAATTCAAAAGAAACGCCCTCGGCGTTTCAAACGCAACTATTCACTATTCATTATTCACTATTCACTAAAAAGCGGCGCCCCCTTTCGGGATGCGCCGCTTTTACGTCTATTCGCTTTACGCCTTCCTCAGCCTCTCCTTCTCGTACTGGAGCGTATAGAGGTCGAAATACCTGCCCTTCTTTTCGAGCAGCTCGTGGTGATTGCCCTGCTCCACTATAACGCCCTTGGACAGCACTATGATATTATCCGCGTGCTGTATGGTGGAGAGCCTATGCGCGACTATGAGCATAGTGCCGATATTCATCAGCTTTTCGAGCGAATCCTGTATGAGCACCTCGGTCTCGGTGTCGATATTCGCGGTGGCCTCGTCGAGTATCATGACCGAGGGCTTATGGATTATGGTTCGCGCAAAGCTCAGAAGCTGGCGCTGACCCGCCGAGAAATTGTTTCCGCGCTCGCGCACCACCTCGTCAAGCCCGCTCTCGAGGCGGTTTATGAAGTGGTCCGCGTTGACGTAGCGGCAGGCCTCGTTTACTTCATCGTCGCTCACGCCGTCCATATCCAAGAGGATATTGCTTCTGATCGTTCCCGAGAACAGGAAAACATCTTGCAGCATCTGTCCGAAGTGCTTGCGAAGCGAGCTCATCTTGATCTTTCTGATATCAATTCCGTCGATCAGTATCTCGCCCTTTTGGAACTCGTAGTTGCGGCAGATCAGCGAAAGAATGGTCGTTTTGCCGCTGCCGGTCGCTCCGACGAACGCCACGGTGTCGTTCGGCATAACGTGGAAGGAAACGCCCTTGAGCACCCATTCATTCGGAACGTAGCTGAACCAAACGTCGCGGAACTCGATCTCGCCCCTGACCTCTTCAAGCTCGATAGCATCGGGAGCATCCACGAGCGCGGGCTCGATATCCATGATGGTGAACACCTTTTCCGCTGAGGCGAACGCGCTCTGCAGCCAATTGAACTGCTCCGCAAGGTTTTGGATCGGGTTATAGAATTTATTGATGTACATATAGAAGCTGACGATCGTGCCCGCATCAAACGCCTGGCCGAGCAGCCTTGCGCCATCCAGATACCCCTTGCCGCCAACGTAGAAAAGGCAGAGCACGGAGCTTATATAGAGCATGTATACGAGCGGACGGAAGATGCCGAAAACGAGTATCTGCTCGCCCTTCGCCTTGCCGAGCCCGCGGCTCTTATCCTCAAAATCGCGCAGCTTTTCGCCCTCGCGGTTGAAAATCTGGGTTATCTTTATGCCCGAAAGGTTCTCGGAAAGGTAGGTGTTTATATCGGTCGTTCTGTCCTTAACGCGCCTGTAAGCACGCCTTGCGAACTTTCTGAATATGACCGAGAAAAGCACGATGAACGGCACGAAGCACAAAACCATCAGCGTTAAGCCAACGTTCATCACAAACATCGCAACCAAAACGCCCACCACGATGAACATGTTTTTAACAAGGTTCACCAGAAGCGCCGTAAACATAAGCGAAATGGCGTTCGTGTCGTTCGTGGTTCTCGTTACGAGCTTGCCCACGGGAATGGAGTTCATCTGCTCGTGCGAAAGGCTCTCTATATGGGTGAAGAGATCCTCGCGCATCTTGGAGATTATCTTCTGCCCCACCCTTTGCAGGATTATCGCCTGCGAATAGGTGCATATCATGGAAACCACGAGTATGCTCGCGTAGATCGCAACGAGCCTATAGAGCCTTGATAGCTCGAAATCCACCTTGACCAGCTTGGTGATGCTGCCGATGATGAGCGGGGAAACTATGTCGTACGCGATGCCGAACAGCACAATGAATCCAACGAGCACGAAGCTGCCGGCATAGGGCTTGGCGTAGCGAAGAAGGCGCTTAATTATCTCGCCGTCCTTCATGTTTCTATCGAAGCCGATGGCCTGCTTCTTATCCTTCATGGTCGCATAAGCAACTATGAGTATGGTAGATATAACGCCGATTATCGCGCCGACGAGCAGAAGAGGATAATATTCTCGCATCGCTTTCACCCCCTTATTTCACCGCGTCCTCAAGACGCTGCAGCTCGACCATCTTCGCATACTCGGGGCAGCTTGCAAGAAGCTCCGCATGGCTGCCGACGGCGGTTACCCTGCCGTCCTCAACGAAGATTATCTTGTCCATTCCCTCGATGGTGGTTATGCGGTGGGCAATGAGTATCGTGGTTTTGCCCTGCCTGCTCCTTTCGAGGTTGCCGAGGATGATCTTCTCGGTGTCGGTATCGACGGCGGAAACGGAATCGTCGAGGATGAGTATCGGCGCATTCTTCATCAGCGCGCGCGCTATCGAGATGCGCTGCTTCTGACCGCCCGAGACCGTAACGCCCCTTTCGCCGAGTACGGTTTCGTATCGATCCTTAAAATCGATGATGTTTGAGTGAACGTCCGCAAGCACTGCCGATTCCTCTATCGCCTTTGCATCCACGTCGTCAAACGCGAAATTGATATTGTTTGTTATCGTATCCGAGAAAAGGAAGTTATCCTGCGGAACGTAGGCGCAGCCCTCGCGCACGGAGCGGATGGTAACGTCGTTCACATCCTGCCCGTCGATGAACAGCGTTCCCTTGGGAACATTGTAGGTGCGCAAGATCAGATCCACTATCGTGGTCTTGCCGCTGCCCGTTTTGCCGACTATGCCCACGCTCTCGCCCGGGTTTATCTTGAAGGAAACGTTCTCAAGCGCATCGAACTCGCCGTCGGGATAGCGGAAGGTGAGATTTTTAAATTCGATGCCGCCCTTTACGGAGCCGATATCCACGGCGCCCGGCGCATCCTTGACCGTTACCTCCGCTTCAAGCAGCTCGGCAACGCGCTTCATCGAGGCCTTGCCGCGCGCGGATTTCTCTATCAGCATCGAAACCGCCATAACGGGCCAAACCACCGAGGTGAAGTAGCCGACGTATTCAACGAGCAGACCCGCCGAGAAGCGCTTTTCATGCACCAGATAGCCGCCGTAGCCGAGGATGATGCAGATTACCGTTTCAACCAGCAGCACGATAAGCACGTGCATCAGGTTCGATATCTTGGTGTATTTTATGTTCGCTTCCTCGTTTTCAATATTCAGCTTGCGGAACGAGAGAAGCTGCTTGAGCTCCTTAACGAACGCCTTTATGACCGCGTAGCCCGAGAAGCTCTCCTGCGCGAAGTCCGAAAGGTTGGAGAACGCCTGCTGGCGCACCTCCCACTGCTTCATCATCGCCTTGCCCATGAGCGTTCCGATAAGAAGGATGAGGCCGAGCGGGATGAGCGTAAGCAGCGTAAGGGTAACGTCCATGCGCCACATATTGTAGAAGCCGAGAAGCCCCAAAAACAGCGCATCGAAAAACATCAGAAGTCCGTCGCCGAAGCATTCCTGGATGGTGTCGAGGTCGTTTGTGAAAAGGCTCATCAGGTTGCCGACCTTGTTTACCTGGTAATAATCCCTCGAAAGCTCCTTGCAGTGGTCGAACATCTTTATGCGGATATTCGTTTCCACCTTGATGGCGGAGCCGAAGAAGCAAACGCGCCACAGAAAGCGGCCGAGCACCATTACCACAACGATGCCGATGATGGGCAGGCAGATCTTATCCAGAAGAAAATCGAGCGTAAACGGAGTCAGCGTGCCCTTATAATTGACCACGCCCTCGTTTATGCCGTCGATCAGCATGCCGTACAGATTCGGTATCTTGAGCTGAAAATAGTCCACCAATATGAGCGCGAGCGCTCCAAGCAAAAGAAGCGGCGCGTACTTCAAATAGTAGCGGTTGATGTGCTTTCCGAATATCAAATTGTTCTCCTTCCGCAGCGGCGAAGGCAATACTGCTCTCTTCCCGCATGCTCCTGCTTATGATTCGTAAACCCTATTATATCGTTAAATGTCAAAAATAGCAAGAGCAAAAACGTTCGCTCCGCATTATTGTTCATCTCATGGGCGGGCTCTATTTAAAAAAGCAGGCTCGGAGAAACGGCAGGCGTTCCTCCGAGCGATAAGTATTGTATTATTACGGTTATTTATGCTCCGCAGCATCAGTCTTGCTCCGAGGCATCGTCGGTTATCACGTCGTCGTCAAGGCCGTTCAGCTCCTCCAGGCTGTCCACGTCCGCACGCTGCAAAAACTCGTTGAAGGGCCATTCGGGCGAGTATTCCTCGCCGAGAAAATCCACGGGGTAGTCCTCATCCACGAATTCATAGTCTATCCAGCCGAAATCCGAATTGATATACCAGGTCTTGCCGTCTTTATAATAATAGTCGCTGCCCGCAGAATAGTAGCCGTCGCCCCAATGCGCCGCGATCTTTGAAATGATGAAAACGGCGATTATCGCGCCCAAAACGGCCAGCGCAGCAGCCAGCAGACCGCCGTAGCGGATATTCTGTCTTTCCGGGGTCGATCTCTCAAGCCTATAGGAGCCCGGATCGCTCAGCCCCGCCATGCGCTCGGGAAAGATGCCCGCCGCGTGGCAGGAATCGATCAGGCGCGAGAAATACAAGCCCGCCGCGCGGGACTCGTCATTGCCGCTGTAAACGATGAACCTTTCGCCGCTCGGCGCGTTTTCATAAACCGTTACGCGCGCTCCGTCGCGAAAAATGCCGTTCATAGGCGCATCGTCTATATCCTCGCCTATGGAATGATCCAGCACGGAAAGCGGTATCCCGTGCTCGCGGCAATAGAGCGTCAGCTCCTCTACGGTTTGTGGACGGATCACCGAAAAACGGCTGTTTTCGGGAATAAGGCTTTGATCGTAGGTTCCGCACTTGGGGCAGAACGGCTCCTTCCCTCTCAGCTCGGCTCCGCAGTATTCGCATTTTCTCTCAAGCGACATGATGGCACTCCTTGCTCAGCTCAAAAATCTATCCATAATATTATATTAAATTATGGCTCTTTTGTCAATGTTTACCGCAGTTCTGCCATAAAAATGCCGTAAAAAGCGCCCCGAAGCTCCGTCGGGGCACCGCTTTGCATTTATGGCGCAGCTTTATTCCTTCTATCGGCGCTTTGAGAGCCTGCTTTTCATATAAACACCCCACATCCTGAACATGGTGGAGCTCAAAAGCACGCCCACGGCGACCGCGCCAGCGATAGCGGCCGTGGCAACGCCCTTTGCCCAGGCATCCGCGCCCATGCCGAGCCTTATAAATTCCGTAGTGTAGTATATGCCCGCGCCGGGTATGAGCGGAACGAGCGCCGAAAGCAGGTAGCTCGTTGCGGGGAATTTGCGGATACGCGCCAATATCTCGGCGTAGAAGGAGCTTGCGGCGGCGGCGATAAGATACGAAACCGGCTCCGAAACCCCTATGCGCATGCATATCGAGCAAACGAACCATGAGATGATGCTGCCTATCAGCGCAAAGGGTATCCCCTTTCCGTGCATATTGAAGAACAGACCGAAGCCAAGCGTTCCGATCATTCCCGCAAGGCATTGGATATAGAGCGGATGATCTATCGGCGAAAGCGTTGGGCTGACGGTAAAAAACTGCCTTGAGAGCGTGACTGCGGCGCTCGTTCCGAAAACGAGCGCGGCGGCGATTATGAGCACCTGCACCAGCCTGTTTACGCCGCTCATAGTGTCGCCATAGATGATATCGCGCATACTGTTTGTAAAAAGAAAACCGGGAACGAGTATCATCAGCGCGCCTATCGTGGCGATATCCGTATTCTTGCAGATACCTGCCGCGCCGCAGAGATTGGCGATGAATGCAAGAATAAAGCTGCAAACGAAGGATTTGAAGAAGGCGTTTGCGTTCAGCCTGCCCGTGAAGCTCAGCGCGGCGGCGGTGGCGGCGCAGCTAATCCCTGCCGAAAGCAGCTCAAGCAGGCCTCCGCCGAAGAAGATGCCGAAGCCCGCGCCAATAAGGAATGCGCCGAGATAATAGGTGAACTTTCCGTAGCGGCAAACGCTTGCATCGGTTTCATCAAGCAGCCGCCGAGCCTCCTTCACCGTGGGGCGCTCAAAGCAGATACGGCGGCAGAGCGCGGAATATTTCTCGATTCCGTCGAGCATCGTGTCGCTCGATTTAAGGCGGCGCACCTTGGTTTCAACGTCGCCCTCGTCGGTCTCAAGCCCTGCGATTATGCAGTTCGGGATAACGAAAACGTCCACCTTCTTATAGCCGTACGCCTCGATTATCCTCGTTATCGTGTCCTCAACGCGATAGGTCTCCGCGCCGCAGCTCTGAAGACGGTTTGCAAGCGCCACGGCGAACTCAAGCAGCTCTTCGTGGTTTATGCGATCCCGTTCGAGCGCTTCGATATCATGGGAATCGGAGCGAAGCGCTTCGCCCGATTCCGTATTCCTTTTTTTACCCTTTTTCGGCATCAAATTCAGTCTCCGAACAGTTTATTATTTATTCATTCTTCCGTTTGAATACGGATTCTTGTTCTCCTTTGGCGCATCCTCATGGCTTGCACCCCAGCGGGCGAAGAGCAGCACAAGATAGCGAATGAAGCCGACGAGGAAGAACAGCCCCACCGCAATAAAGAACCATTTTATCGGCAGCTTCACGGTAAAATGCAGTATCAAAAGCAGCCATATCGGCAGCGAAAAGAAGAGCGAATCCAGCCGCATAAAGAAGAAGAAAACAAGCCCCGAGAAAAAGCCCTTCCAATCGACCTTGCGGGGCGGAGAGGTCTTGCGGGGATCGTTTTGGTTGTGGGTGGGATTTTCCATGCTGCCTCCGAGGGGGATCTCTTCATTATTCATTTCTTCATTAGCCGCAGGCATCTTCATTAGCCGCTGGCGACTTATTTTCCGGAATAATACTCGATCCTTATCTCGTCCTGCTCGATAAGCACGGTATTCTGATTCAGCGCTTTGATAACCTCGTCCGCCGCTTTATAGACGGTCGCCTCGTCCGCATCGTCGAAGTAGCAAACTATCGTGTACTCATGGGTTATATTGTTCTTCTCGTCGGTCCATGAGCCGGTCGCCTCCTGGAGCGTGTAGCCCTCGAAATGCTTGAGGCAGATCTCATCCACGATATTCCTCGCCTCCTCCTGCGAGAACTTGGGCGCATAGGTGTCCTTATCGTTGGTGCCGATATACATAACGTACTGCTTAACGGTATCTGCCGCGGGCGCGGGCGCTTTTTTCGTTATCGAAACGATCAGCGCGGCAAGCGCAAGAACGAGCGCGAGCGCCGAAAGCACGGTCGGGATAAGATTTTTTCTTTCCTTCATGGTTTTTCCTCCTTAAAATCAAGCCGAAGCATTTCTTTCATATATTTTACTGCAATTATTCGCCGCTGTCAAATTCGATTCGCTTATCCCGCTTGCGGTCATACTTCTTCTTATCCGGTGCAACGCGCGTAACGGGGCTCATTCCCTCCCAAGTGCTGCGCTTTTCGCCGTCGCGCTCCTTCCGCTTCTTCTTTGAAAGCTTGGTATAGGGAATGAACTTCGCCTTCTTAATTTCCCGAATTATTGCCGTTCTTCGCCATGGCTCAATTCTCCTTTCCGCCCCGTTTTTTCGAGTAAACGAGGCTGTTCGCAACCGCTTGAAGCTTTTTCTTAGGCACTTCATCATACTCATGCAGAGAGTACTGCCGCTTGCTTGCGGTGTGCAGATAGTTGAATATTTTATGCATTATCTCGGCTTTTTCCGTGTTGCCGCAGTCGATCGAGAAGCGCACGATCACCGCGCTTGCCGCCGTTTGCTCCGAAATTTTGTGGCGAACGAGATAGATCTCGTCTATCATGCCGTTTTCAAAGCCCGCGATATGCTCGAGCATCGCCTCAAGCTCTCCTTCATCGAGCTTTTCCTCCAAAAGCACCGATTTTTTATCTATCGTGCCGATCTTTTCATATTCGGTAACATACTTTCGCACAAGCTCGGGCGCAGCCTTGCGGTATTTTTCAAGCTCCTCTTCGTTTCCGAGCCTGCAGCTGAGCGAGCCGATCAGATCGACCCCCTCCGCGAGATAGTTTTCGGTCTCGATCGCCTCATAGAGCAGCGGAAACGCGGCCTTATCGTATCGTTTTGCAAGCAATCCGCCCTTGTACAAACAGGCATAAGCCCTGCCCGCCTCGGGGAGCTCGGCTATCGCCCTGTCCGCAAGCGCCTCGGCATCCGACACCCTGCCCATATCCACGAGCGCGGAGATAACGTCCGCATATTCCTCGACCACGAGCGGCTTCCCAGCGTTTTCCCAAGCGGGAACGGTCTCAAGCGCGTTCTTTCGTGCCGTAAGGTAGGTCTCCTCAAGCTCCCTTGCAAATATCCCGTCCGCAAATTCAAGCGCTTTTTTCTTTTCCGCCGCAAACTCCGAATTATCCTCGCACGGAAGTGCTTTGGCATCCTCCGCGCCCATCGCCGCAAGCCTCATTTTAAGAGTGGGGTGCGAGGCGTTTCGCGCAAGTATCTCGAGCGGGATAAGGCGCATCCACTCGTCCTTTCTCTTCTCCACGCGCTCCAAAAGCTCCCTGTTTCTGCGCGTTGCAAGGTCATTTGGTACCTTCTCGCCGTCCAGCTCTGAAGGGGTGTCGTAGGAATTGCTCTCGAACTCGAAATTGGAGTGAAACTCGGTTTTTATCAGCGCCGAAGCCGCAACGCGCTTATCGCAGCCGATCAGCATGGCGCGATCCGCCTTTTCCTCCTGCCGCACCGATTCGCCGAAGCGATGAAGCTCGGTCAAAAACGCGGCCTGAACATCCAAAAAGGAGAAGAAAAGCCTGTCAAGCACGGCTCCAAGCGGAAATATGGAGCGCCCAAGCATCTGCCAGCGGGCGTACCGCGTTATTTTGCTGCCCTTTTCGGACACAACATGCGAAAACTCATGGCGGAATATGGAAAGAAGCTCATCCTCGGAGAGCAGCGAAAGCAGCTGCACGCCCGTTTGAAGCGATATTTTGCCGTCCACATCGGCGATGCCTATGCTTCCGATATTCGGCAGTATCGCGATGCGGAAGCCGTCGGTGCAGCCCACCTGCTCCGCCGCGCGCTCCGCTATCGAATAGAGCACGGGAAACTCCGTTTTTTCAACATACAGACCGCTGTCGTCCATGAAAGCGGCGGGCGTTTTCAGCCTTATCCTGTTCAAAGCGGCGCAGACGAGCAGAAGCGCATAAACGATGATGAACGCTGTAAGTATCGGCGAAAGGCGGAGAAGCGAAGCGAAGAACGCGCAGCCCGTGCCTGAAAAGCCGAGCATAACCGCCGTTACACCTGCGTTCTGCCTGTTTACCGCAAGCTGCATTTCGGTCTTCTTCGCCGCTTCATCGGCAAGCTCGCGCTGCTGCAAAAAGGTGTTGAACATTTCCTCGCCCGGATAGTCGGAAAACATCGCGGAGAGCTTCGCCCTTGCGATCAGCCCGCATGTCGCGCAGAACGCCGGCATGGCGGCAAACAGGATGAACAAAAGGATATATACACTGCGGGGAAACAGAAGCCCCTTTTTTTCGAGAAGCAGCCCCAAAAGAAACGCGAGCAGCACGAGAGCCGCCGCGCAAACGAGCATCAGCACGCCGCGCCGCTTCAAAACGCGGATCTGCTTATCGCTCTCGTCCTCGGTGCTTCGCTCATTTTTCCTTATAAACACGACCAAAAGCATGATGATGAAGAATTCGAGCAGCACGCCGGCGGCAAAGAGCGTGCTCTGCCACAACGAGCTCCAATCCATGCGCAGCGACCTAACAACGGTGTGATGGCCGATGTCCTCATGCCAAACAACACTTCTCCATTCCACGCCCTTAACAGCGATCACGCCCGCGATAAGCAATGCAAAAAAGGCGAATAGAAGCGCGGTGATTATCAGAGCATTTTTCATTTTTCCGTTCATTTACCGAACTCCTTTTCATGCGATTTGAAAAACTCATAGTATGTCCGAACGTTTTCAAGCTCCTGCCACGGGCGCACCTGCACGGGCTCCGAATCGAGATCATACACCCTTGCGCCCTCGAGCGCAAGCAGAAACGGCGAATGTGTGGCGATAACGAGCTGGCAGCCGCAGTATCTTGTTAGCTCGGTCAGGATATTGAACAGCTCGAGCTGCATCCTGGGACTCATGCTGTTTTCGGGCTCGTCCAAAAGGTAGAGCGTATCGGGCCTGAGCTTTTCATCGAAATACGCGAGGGCGGTCTCGCCGTTGCTCATAAGGCGCGTTTCCACGCCCGCGGTTTTATGGATGAACTGCCGCCGCGTTTTGCTCCTTGCAAGCACCTGAAGCCGCAGCTCCTCGTAGTCCTCGATACCCGAAAGCTTGACCGTGTCGCCGTATTTGCGCCGCGCCCATTCGCCGCGCCCCTGCTCGGTTTCCTCGGCGATGTCGGCGTTATTGTCCCTTGCGGCGAGCATATAGTCGAAAACGTCGTCGCTTGTGATGATGCGGCTGCCGTTCGGGATGCGCAGTTTCACTCCCTCGTCATCCGTGCCGAGCTCATAGCGGCAGGCGTTTGCGTACATATCGAAAAGCTCGCTTGAATTGAACGGCGAAACGCGGTGCAGCTCGAGCTTCTTGGCGATAACGTTCAAAAGCGTACTCTTGCCCGAGCCGTTGCCGCCGTAGAAGATGGTTATGCGGTCGAATTGCACCGTTTTAAGCCCCTTATGTGGAAAAATCCCGCATGGATAGCCGTTTTCAAGGTAGCCGAAGCTCGGCCCGCCGTTGTACGCCATGCGTGCGCGGGCAAGGGAGTACTCGGTATCCTCGTTTGGAAGGGTGAAGGAGGTAAGGTACATAGTTTTAGTGAATAGTGTATAGTTATGGCCGAAACGCCTATGGCGTTTCGGCTCTTCCCCGCATTTTGTGTAAACGCTGCACGGCATGAATATTTAAGTGGTTCGAGGTCGTGATGGACACATCCGTCCATCACGGTCTTCACAGCACCTTAGCGTAAAGGCTATAGTTTGTCAATGGCGCAAAGCTTTCATTTTACCCTTGTAGATTGTTACCACTTCAAGCCGTTCTGATGGCATGCCCTGGGCAACGTGGAGCGGAAGCCATAGATGCAGAAAGCTATAAAACGCTGACGTTTATGTCACTCCCGTTCCAGCATCGGCTCAGGATGCGAACCAAAACGCATTGGAGCGATTGAACTGCAAGATCAAACGCCGAACGAAGGTGTACGTAGCTTTCCCGATGTAGAGTCCGCGCCATGCTTATCTGCGCCGAGCTTCGTCATGTGGCTTCAAGCGCATAGCAAAACAAGCGCTTCGCGACTCTACTGCTGTTGGGCATACCGGCATCAAAATGACAATGGCGATTATGCAGGAAAATGATTCTGCGCAAAAGTATTGGTCGGACCACTTCTTCTCCGCGTCATCTATTCAGGCTTTTTATAAACATCAAACCATTCAATACTGTCAATCTTGGTATAATTCCTAACGATGAACTCTATTAATTCATCATGGCTTTGAACTCCTCTATGGCCATTTCGTGAAACAAGATATAAGAATCTACCTTCACCGGCAAGCAACTCGTCCGGCGTGGCCGTCCCAAGATTTCCAATAAGCAACATATCCCAGCCTTTTTCATAATCGTTGAGTGGAATCTTTATTGCAGCAGCACTGCTATCAGCAATTCTTACATTGTATCCATCTAATTTTTCACGGATGATATAGTCGTCTATTGTCTTTATTGCAGATTCCATTCCCTCATCAATTGGAATCAGTTCATAGTTTGGCAAATCCGATAATTTGCAGTTATCCTTTTCCGGCAGTTGACTCACTATCGAGATCAATGCGGCTAGAAGCACTACAAATACGGCTGTGTATTTTTTACCTTTTGAAACATTTGTGTTTGGATAAAACAATGCAATGGTTGGCATAAAAGGAATTATTGCATAAAACACATGCTCCGCATCACATAATGGATACATTATCGAACAAAAAGCTAAGGCAAGCAGCAAACTTGTTAACTGCACGTTTGAAATGTCTTTCCCACGTTTAATTGTCTTAAATACAAGCAGAGCACAAATAACGAGCAAAATTGCAAAGAAAGCAAAAAACCCTGGCATTTTAGCGAGCAAGTCTAACGGGGTAAAGCGCTGCGTAAAAGTGCCAATTCCCTCGACTGTATACTCCCAAAAATAAGTAAATGTATTGTTTGCTATCGATATTAATACATATGCGATGCTTGGCAATATGCTCAAGGCAATCCTGATGATAACGCTTTTTCTAGATATGCGCCCAAGTATTGATAAAGCAATGCATAACCCGATGTTTGCTGCAAACAATGCTGTGCCAGTATTCTGTTTTATCAATGGTGCTATTCCGATTAGCAAGCCTTGTAATTGGTTAATAGTATTTCCGTTCTTCTGAGAAGCTGTTTTTATTTGTTCCAATCTTATTATAGACGCTATTATCAGCAAGCTCAGGCCGTTATAGTCATATCTGTAAAACACTGTTATCATGGTAAACGACAGCAGTAAAATGATGTATGCGGTAAAACGATCCTGCTCGTTAGCCACAACTTTAAACAGCATACAAAGCAACGCAAACAGAAGAATAAACCCTGCAATTCTATAGCTGAACAAACCGCCGCCAAGTAGGGATATGAATGCCGAAGAAATATATGCAGAAAGCGGCGTCTGAACCATATTAAAGTCCCTATATGGAGTCATTCCCAAACTGATGTTATGCGCGAAAGAGTAATTCCATAACTCGTCTAAAGAATTCAACGGCCTGAAAAACACTACCGTGCAAAGCAAACAAATAACAATGTATGGAAATAAAGCTCGTGCTCTATTCATATACTGTCTACTATTCATTTTCTTCGGCTTCCCCATCTCTTGAAAAATAATAACTATGCCGCTCGATCCACGATGGCTTAATCTCAAATATTGCCATGCAATGTTATGTGAAAATCGTTCGATTTCTCAAATACATCCTTGAGGCAATTATGTTGCTGTTGAGCATTTCTAATTGTCAACATATCATTAATTGGCAAAACCCATGTCGCACTTTCCAATCGATTATCTATTGATCGATCAGGCTTTCAAACCGAAAAATCGGCAGTTTTGCTTACGCTTCAATCAACTTAATCTTTTGAAATATGCCATGTCTTCATCTTCATAGATCAATCTGTAGTTTTGGGGTTGGCTGCTTAAGTATGCAAACAATGGGCGCGTTTTCAGTGTAACGAATGCATCAAAATCATATTTTGAGATAATGCTTTCGACGCTAAATTCATTTGTGTTTTCATCATGCATCGGGCTTAGGTAAGTCAAAGACATACCATCTCGCATAATGTTTTCGGCTGCAAACAAATCTGCCCTGGCATCGAAGAAGGTTTTTATATCATTAAAGATTAATGCCTCACCAAAATTATAGTCATTAAAGATCCGCATTGCAGCATCTGTCTTTATCACACTTATCGCTTCTTCGCTCAAAACTGTCTGGATCAGATTGCCATTCCGAATCTTTTTTGCAAATCGCACCGAACAGATCACCAAGAGAACTATTGCCGTGGCAATAGATAACCCTAATATTATTCTCTCCCATCGTCTCTTGATTTCTTTAATATCACATTTAGGAACATATTTAAAAGCGCAGAAAACCGATGCAATATACCACAGTATTATGAATCTTACGCTTCTCAAAAAGCAAAATACAAAGAACAGCATTATTACTATGTCGATCATATCTATCCTTTTCTCGGTTGATATGAAACCGACAAACATTAGAAGCATTGGAACAAAATAAAGGATAACTGCTCCAATATTTTTAGCATCAGGCGGCTGCCACTCGCTTATCATCGCCATGCTGATCTTATCACTCAAGTTTTGGAACGGATACACAATAACCTTTGAGCCAATCGGATTAAGCAACAATGCCAATACGGCGAGCAAGGTTGTCAGACTTAACTCCAAAATATCCTTTTTAGAGTATTTGTTGTTTGATATTTTACCAGTTTTAACTTCGAACACTCCAGCTATCAAGAACAACGCACATAGCAAGTACGATAGACTGGATGATCCACCGTGCAAATTGCTCCATAGAACAGATAAAAACGGTATTATGAATATTCTTTTGTCGCGTTTTTGATGCCATGAAAACAACACCTTCAGTTCAGCAAACAATAGAAAAAAAGAGAAAACATGCGGTCTGCCGTAAAAAAACGAACAAAGAACTGGGCTTAGCAGGATAAAAAACAACCCTGTAAGCGGAAGGTTTGTTTTGGAAAAATTTTTTGCCTCGTTCCACAAAAGACCGACAAGTAATATGGCTAACGCAAAAGAAAAAACGAAAATACCGGTTTCCCCAAAAGCACTGTATAGATGATAGAAAAACACATCCGACAACCACTCATGCGCCGTCCAAGGGATGCCCTTTTCAATGCCAACCCATGAGAACACATCATGTGTAGGTACACTATTCGTGCTCACAACATACTCGCCAACTTTTACGTGCCACCAGAAATCATTGCCGCTAATTCCATCGCCAAATAGATAAACAACCATTGCTACAACGAGTATTGACAGCAACAAAACGAAAAGCTTTTGTGTTAAGCTGTATTGGCTGTTGTGCTGTTTGCTTTTAAACATCATTTCTTTCATTTTAGAACCACGACCTGCATTTGAACAGCCATTACTCCTCCTCACCATCCAAACTCAGTGCAGTTCACCAGAGCCGCACGCAAGGCATCGATTTGGCTCTGCGGTATTGGATTGCCATAAAGCCAAATGGTCTTCAATCCAACTAATCTCATCAAATAAGTAACGTTGGAAATATTATTGTATTCAAGATACAGCTTTTGCAGCCACGTCATGTTTTGAAGCGCAGAAACATTTGAAATATTGTTTCTTCCCAGCTTCAAAAGTTTCAGCTTGGTCAATCCTGATACTGCGCTGATGTTGGTGATATTGTTCTCGCTTAGTATCAGTTTTGTAATATTTTTAAATTTCGCAACATCACTAATATCCGTCAAGCCGCAGTTCTTAAGCTCAAGCTCAGTAAAATTAAGAAGCGTCTGCGTGGTTATCGTTCCCGTCAGATTATACTTCTGACGAAGAGCCGCTTCAAAAGTCGAACTGTTGAAATGAACAGACGGGTTCGCGGTCGGTGGTGTTGTTGGCGGCGGGGTTATCGGCTTAGGTGTCGTCGGCGTCGGCGTTACCGTAGGCTTCGGCGTTGTCGGCTTCGGCGTTACCGTAGGCTTCGGCGTTGTCGGCTTCGGTGTTACAGGCACCGGCGTTGCGGGCTTCGGCGTTGCCGCTGTTGGTTTCGGCGTTGCCGTTGTTGGCAACGAAGTAGGCACAGCACTATTAACCGCTGTGGGCACAACCGTAGACTTGGGAATCTGCGTAGCATTTGTTGAGCTCGGCGGCGGTGTTCCGATCAGCGAATCCGTCGGAAGCGCTGTTGGCAAAGACGAATTTGGTATGTTTGAAAAAGTCGGAACTTGAGTCGCCCCGGGTCCAAACGAATACGCTATGGGATCATTTGTAATAACCAAGCCAATAGCCGCTCCGGGATCTTCACCCGAACCGACGTCAGGATTGTTTGTTTCAGTGCTGATAGGCGGTTTAGTTCCTGTGGGCAGCAAAGTGGTAATTGCTGATTTTTGCTCTTCATCCGAACCCTTTTTTGAAAGCGCGCCAACAATTACCCCACCTAAGACAGCCACGGCAAGCACCGAAGCTGCGGCGATAATGATGGGCTTTTTATTCTTCTCTTTCTTTTTGTCACTATTCTTTTTTTCGTCCTTGCCATCATCGGCTGATGCAGAAGCTATCGGTTTCCCCTTGGAGCTCTTAGCGCCCTTCTTATTGGATATGGGCGCAATAGGAAGAGTGGGCTCTATCATCTCGCCATCATCACTGTAATTCTCCAATGCATAGAGGAGCTCTTCGGCATTTTGGTATCTGTCATCCGGTTTAAATGCGCAAGCCTTTAGAATCACATTCCCCAGCCCGACCGAGGCGTTGCAGGGCATAGGCAGAGGCTGTCCGCTCATGCGCTTTTTTACGGCGATTTCATACTGGTCAGGCGTATACTTTCCCGTAGTGGGTAAAAACGGAAGCCTATTGCTGTTGAGAAGCTGATATAAAACCAACCCAAGCGAGCAAATGTCGATCGTTCTAACATCGCCATATCCGCTGCCAATATGCTCCTCATATGCCATATATCCGCTGGTTCCCATTCGGCCGGTCATGCTGAAGGTTGCAGTGGAAAGCTGTTTTGCTATACCGAAATCCGCCAGTTTATATGTGGCTTCATTGTCTTTAATTTCCGCCAAGATATTGGCAGGCTTTATATCGCGGTGAATTATTCCCTCTTCATTGCACGCTATCAACGCTTTGCAAACATCTTTTCCGAGCCGAACGACCTCTTCCTCGCTCCAGTGCGATTTAATATATTCTTGCGAATCGGTCAAGAGTTCCATCACGATTATTATATCGTACTTGATCTCTTCTTCATTTTTGACCACCTTCGCATCCTCAAGATGAACGACGTTTTTACAGCCGCTCAGCTTGTCCATCGCGGCGATTTCGTTCTCAAAACGCGCAGCAAGATCGGCGTAATACTCTCGAACGCCTTCTTCGTCCATTTCCCGCCTCAGATTCTCCACATCAGATTCTGATTTGGGAATAGAGATGTGCTTCAAAGCATAGTACTTACGCTCATCTTGATCTTCTTTGTACACCTTATAAACGGTACCATAGGTGCCGGCGCCGAGTTTTTTTTCGATTATCCAGCCATCTATTGATGTAACAACTTCCGTAGCGTTATCAGCCATGTTATCACCCCTACCGTAATAAATCAGCTATTTTTCATCGTCCGAGACGGCGCATACCCATGCAAAGCCTTTTAAGCAAAGAATTGCCCCTTGCTCCAATTCTAATCACCAACGCTGTGGTGTTGTCCGTTCCTCCCTTTTTCAGCGCAGCATCAACTATTTTTTCAGCGGTTGACTTAACACCATTTTCTTTCAGCAATAATTCTGAAAGCTCATTGTGAGCAAGCACCGCACTTACTCCATCACTGCAAAGCAGGAACGTATCTCCTTCTCTAATGCGTAGATCGCAGCACGGCGGCACTTCGAAAAGCATATCTTCCGCATACATACCCAGAAAACGCGTTAGCCGATTGCTACCGGGATGCTTATCCGCCATCTCCTTGGACATTATGCCGGAGTCGATGAGCATCTGCCCCTCGGTATGGTCCTTTGTAAGCAGCGTCAGCTTGCCTCGGCGCATTAGATAAATGCGGCTGTCGCCCATTCCGGTGTAATACACTTTGTTGCCGAAAAACACCGCTGCAACTATCGTGCTGCCCATTCCTAAATGATTGGGCTCTGAATCAATGTGTCCTCTGATTCCTTCCTGTGCCTTTTCGATCGCATTGCACAGAAGTTTCGAATCGGTATCCGAGCTTCGTGAAACGTCCTCAAACTGCTTGTTCAGCGCCTCCATTGCAGTAAACGATGCCACCTCGCCGGCTTCCTCTCCGCCCATGCCGTCAGCCACAGCTGCTATAAGTCGCTCGGAAAGATTACCCTCTGCTTCATGCATTTGATCTCCATGATCGGGCGGTGCAAAAACAGAATTAATAAGGAAGTTGTCCTCATTATTCTTTCGTTTATTCGTTTTGCTGACCACAGCGCAGTTATAGCAATACATAAATCTCCCCGTTTTTCGAACTACTCAACGACCGCTTCGGTAGCCATATAACCGCATTCCTCGATAATCCTGACACCACATTTTGACGCATCGATGTAAGCTGCCCTTTTTCTTATCGGGAGCAGATCCAATGTCCTTTCCTGCTCCAACGTCGCTTCGTCCGGGCTATAAGAAAACTCACTGCTCGGAAGGTAAGTCTTTTTCTCGACCTGAAGCTTTCTCATTGCTGTGTTATTAGCCGACTTTCTATATCTGCGCAGGCGTACCACAGCCATAAC
>CADBGC010000002.1 GCA_902794055.1 uncultured Eubacteriales bacterium
GAAGGTAAACTCGGCGGTGGGCCATTCTGCCTGACCCGCGTTGACGAGGGTCATGAGATCCCTGTCGACCTTAACGGTCATAGCGCGGTTGTTGCTGTCATGATGGGTGATACGGGTCTTGCCCGCAACAAAGCCGTTGTGGTACTCTGCATCGTGGCCGTAGTTATCCGTGGATACGTTATAGGTCGCACTCTGCTGAGCATCGCCGTGCTTAACGTTGGTAAGCAGGCTGCCTGCGGTAACGTCATAGGTTGCGCCGTTTGCATGGCCGATCTCGATCCACTTAGCAACAACGTCCCTGCTCTTGGTGGTGGCGTTATTGAAGGTAAGGAGGCTCTCCTCGTAGTGAACGTTGGTTGCGGGGAGGAAGCTGATCCTGCTCCACTCATATTTGGTGAACTTCTCGCCGGTGACGATGTCGGTGCGGCGGTTGTCCATGGCATAGCCGCTATCGTTGACAACGTGGTCGGTGAGCTGAAGCATTGCCGCGAGATCATACTGCTCGCCGTTGATGCTCTTGATAACTACCTCGGGGTGGCTGTTGCCTGCGCCGTTCTCGCTGATGTTGACAGCGAAGTGCTCGAAGAGGTCGGCATGCTTGGTGTTGTCGTAGGGATACTGAACGTGGTAGTTGACGTGGTAGTTGTAGCCGCTGCCGTTCGCAGTCTGCTTTGCATAGGGATCGTCCAGGGTCAGAACGTGTGCAACGTCATGGCTGGAAACGCCGTTTGCGCGGGTCTCTGCGAAGAATTCCTCGGCGCGCTCATCCTTGATAACGAGGGAGAAGTCATAAACGATGTGCTTCTCGCGGAGGTTGACGGAGGGAATCGGGAAGATCGCTTCGTCGCCGTCAAGAACGATGAGCTTGTCGGTGCCGGGGTTCGGATTGGGGTTGGGGTTGGGGTTGGTGCCGCCGCCGAAAACAGTGAGCAAAGTTGACTTGTTGTAGACATTGCCATTGTTCTGGTCTGTTACTGTTACCCGGAGGGTGGTGCTACCGGCTCTGATGCCGGTGATAAAACCGCTCGCTTCATCAACAGTCGCAATCGATGGATTGTCTACGCTCCATCTCATGGTAAAGTTGCAGTCCTCAGGCACTACGTGGAGGTAGGCAAGCTTGCTTGAACCCTGCGCAACGTCCATGCGTCCGGGAGTTACGGAACCAACGTCATAAACGCGACCGCCGGAGGGAACGGTGATTGTTGCGGTCTTGGTGATTACCTGTCCGGTCACGTTATCGGTGATCCTTGCGGTAAGAGTCGAAGTGCCGGAAGTGCGGCCGGTTACAAGACCGGTGGTCGCATCAACGGTTGCAACGTTGGGGTCGGAGGAAGTCCAAGCAACGGTTACGTTTGCATTTTCGGGCTGAATGTTCAGCACGGGGATCTTCTTGGAGTTGCGGAATACGGTAACGCCGGGGAGGGATACGGAGGTTACAGGTGCGCCTGCGCCGTTGTTGCCGCCGCCGCCATTGCCGCTGTTATCGGAGGGAGCGCCGGAGTAGAGACCGGAGAGGTTGCCGGGGGTGTTGCTGACGGGAACGTGGCCAATGGTGTCTTCCTTGGCGAGCAGACCCCTGATCTGAACGATGAACTTCTTGCCGTGAACGCCGTTTGCATCCCTGTAGCAGGTGTTGGCATCATAGTCGAAGCCGCCGACGGTCACAACGTCGTCATGCTGCTTAACAACGGCGTTGTTGTAGCGAACGATGTTGTTTGCGAAAACGTATTCGCCGTTCTGGTAGCCGATCGCATCCTGAGTGAAGGTCTTAACGTTCACTGCGGGATCGAAGCTGGTGTGGTACTTGAAGTACTCGGAGATGATATCCTTGATGTAAGCCTCGCCGATGGTGTTCATCGGAGTGGAATCGGTGTAGCTGGTGCCCTCGGGGATCTCGGAAACGATGGTGCGAACGATCTGGCGAAGAGCCTGAGTGGGATAGTCGTAAGCGGGGTTGGTGTAGCTGCCGTTTACGAGGGTCTTGGGATCGTTGACCCTGATGTAGTACTTGCCGTAAGTGGGATCGGCAATCCTGTCAACGGGATGGGAGTTGTAAGCGATCCTGTTGCTGAAGCTCCTTACGTTGTTGTCGTAGAGACCGGTGATGAGCTTATTGCTGCCGTAAGCATCCTTGTAGAAGTAACCGATGCTCTTGCTGCGCTGCACATAGGACGCGTAGGAACCGCTCCTGCGATACATCGGGAAGGCGTTGTAGGTCAAAGCGTTGTTGCCGTTGAGACCTACGTAGTTGTAGCCCTCGCGGTTGGTCATGTACTTAGCGGTGATCGGGCCGTTGGGGCCGGAGCTCTCGGTGCAGGGATAAGCACTGGAGATGATGCTGGTGAAGTCGCGGGTGAAGAACTCTTCGTAGTTGAACTTCAGAGTGCTGTAGATGGTTGAGTTGTACTGACTCGACGGGCCCTTGCCGTACTGGGGATTGTAGGCACGCTTGTTGATCGGTACAGCGTTTATGTGGTAGCTGTCGGGGTTTCTGCTGAACATCGTTCCGCGCCAGTCGTAAGCGGTGATCTGCTCCTCGAGCTCGGTGCTGAGGGTTACGGTGAAGATCTTCGCATCGAAGTTCTTCTTGATATCGGTGGCAACGTTTACGGCATCGGCAGCGATGCTCATATCGAAGCCTTCGAAGCCGGGGGTACCGTCGGAGATAACAACAACGACCTTTTTACGGGGAACGTTGGTAACGTTGCCGTTTGCGTCGACCGCCTGATAGCTGTCGTTCTTGGTGGCGTTGATAACGCCCTTAGCCATTTCAAGACCGGCATCGGTGTAAGCACCAAGGGAGGCGGTCATGGTGTTGATCTTGTTGATGTCACTCTTGAGGATGCTGTAGCCCTCATTGGTGTTTACGTGAACGAGGGTGCTGTCGTACTTGCTCTGAGCAGCGGGGGAGTATTGAGCACCGAAGCTGAAGCGGTAGTTATACCACCTGCCGGTGTTGTCAAACAGACCGGTGTTGCTGTCGTAGGAGGTGTAGCAGGAGTGTCCGCCGTAGCCGATGATGCCGATGCGATGATCGACGCCGCCGGAGCTGCCGCCGCGGATCTCATCAACAAGCGCGCGGGCGATGGACTTTGCAGCCGCGAGCTTGTAGGTTGCCATGGACATGTAGTTGTAGCAGTCGTTGTAGCAGTAATAGTCTACCATGAGGCAGTTCTGCTCAACAACGATAATGAAGTCGGTGGGTGCATCGAACTCTTGGGTTTCGATGGTCTTTTGACCGGTTGTATACGCGGTCAGATCTATGGCATAGGTGCCGTCGGGCTCGAGCCATGCGTCCTTATTCAGGACGATAGCACTGTCGCTTGCACCATAGGTGATGGAACCGTCGGGATTGACGGTCTCCGCCTTCACGCCGGAAAAGATTCCGTCGAGTGCGGTGAAGGCGCCAAAGACCATAACGAGCGCGAGGATGCTCGAAATGATCCTTCTGAAAAGCGAGTTCTTGTTCATGGTGACCTCCATCAAAAATTGAACATTCTTTTCCCTTCGACACATGCGGTTCGTGGAACCGTCCGCACCGCATGCACCGTTCTGGGATGCCTCATTTTAGCAATCGCAACATTATTATGTCAATAAAATTCATTTCGATTCAAATAATATATTTTTACTTATGTAATATTAGAAATTCGCAAAACGTGTATTCATTTTTTGCATATTTCATTTTTTTCCTTATTTTACGGTTGGTATCCCGATTCGGCAAAATTAAATTGCCTTTTCGATAACTTGCAGAAAAAGCATATTCCAAAAATTCTGCACCTCCTTTGTTGCAATCTCCGCAACCTCTCAATTATCTAATTCATGGGGGCAAATCGGCCGCTTAAGCTTCAATGACAATCGAACATGCCATGCAAAAATCCGATGAAAAAGCGAGTTATTAGCCACTCCCCGAAGCACGATTTTCGCAAAACGGGCGCTCCCTCGACTTTAGACGAAGCTCAAAGCGACCCTCGATCCCCCCACGCTCCATCCTTGGATATTATATGCGCATGAAAGCAGTATTGCGCAAAATGAAAAGCCCCCATCGGCAAGAGCTTATGCCGGAGGGGGCTCAAATATGAGATTTTATGAGTCAAATGCGAGCTGTCCGCTCGGATCATCCGCCTTTAGGGATCGGATCATCGGTATTTTCAGCCGTTGATCCCCATTGCAAGGCGCAGGATAATAAGCGCATCACCGGCCGTAACGGAGCCGTTTTCGTCCATATCGGCGGCAAGCGCACCAAGCTCCGAAAGCTCCGCAGTGCCCATCGTGGCGCGCATGGCGAGCAGCGCGTCGGCTATATCGACCGTGCCGCTGCAGTCGGCATCACCGGGAATAAACTCAGGCTCGGGAGGCTGGGGTTCGCCGTCATAAACTACGTACAGGCCGGTTATCTCCATTCCCGCGCTGCCGATCTTGCCCATGAAGGTGCATTCCGCAGTTTCGGCATTCACAGCAAACAGGCCGTTATCGGAGTAATCCTCGAGTTGCGCCCAGTAGAGGTTTCCCGTGGCGGGATCGCAGGTCATGGACTGAGCATAATATGCGGGCATGCCCGTGGCGCCAACGGTGGAAAGTGCGCCAGTTTGCATATCTATAGTAAGGAGCCTTGCATTTACTGCGGACATGGAAAGCGCATAAAACTCACCGCTCGGGGTGATAGCCATGCCGCGAAGGCCAAGATAGCTGCCCAGGTCTATATCCACAACGCGGGTCAGAGCGCCCGTTTCAAGATCGACGGTTGCGATATAAGGATGATCCTCGTCACAGAGCGCATACATCGTGCTATCCGCATAGTTATAAGCCATTGCGTACACAAACTCACCGTCGGAGCCGCTTCCCGGGAAGTTCATCATATAGCCGTTGCGAGTATCCATGGTGAAGAAGTCATCGCGGAGCACGTCGCTCTGCTGATAGCCGTAAAGGTAGCCGTACACTATGCCGTCGTAATATGCCGCGGCGTAGGTGGTGAGGCAGAAGCATTGTTCATCGTACTGCGCGGGATCGTCGCCCGAAAAGCCGATAAACTTATTGTAGGTGGATTCGGAAAAGTCATGGACCACGTAGCCGCCGAAGCTTACGCCGCCCGCCGCTGCTGCGGCATCATGCGCTAAAACGGGAACTGCGGCAAGCATCAGCGAGCAGATCACCAGAGCCGAGATGAATCGTTTGAGGTTCTTCATGGTTTATCTCTCCTTTTTAATTTGCGGCGTGTCAGCAAAAGGCATCATATCGCACTATTATACCGTTACCCGAACCGCCAAATCATATTTTATCACTTTCTAATCGTTATTGCAACACTTTTCGCGAGCGTTAGGCAAATATCTAATATGCAAAACAAGCCCCCGCTTCCGCGAGGGCTTGCTGTTTAGGTCGATCGGATATCCTTTATCGGATGCCGATTATGGATCAGTCTTCCTTCCTCCTGAAGAGGATGATGCCTGCGCCGGCTACCAGCGCCGCGATACCTACGCCAACCAGAGCAATGGTGCCGGTGGGAGGAGTGGGCGGGGTGGTGGGCTCGGGAGTGGGCTCCACGGGAGGCTCGGTGGGCTCTACCGGGGGTTCGGTGGGCTCTACCGGGGGTTCGGTGGGCTCTACCGGAGGCTCGGTGGGCTCTACCGGGGGTTCGGTGGGATCTACCGGAGGTTCGGTAGGATCTACCGGGGGTTCGGTGGGATCTACCGGAGGTTCGGTAGGATCTACCGGAGGTTCAGTGGGATCTACCGGGGGCTCGGTAGGATCTACCGGAGGTTCGGTGGGATCTACCGGGGGCTCGGTGGGAGGCACGGGAGTCGGGGTAGCATCATCAACGATCTCTACCTGACCGAGGATATCAACATGCTCGATGGGAGTGGAAACTCCGTCAAGCGGGAAGTTGACGAACTCGATCGCGGTGGGAACGAAGTCGTAGATGCCTGCGGGTGCGCCGTCCTTAACACGGAAGGTTGCGGTGTAGAGAACGCCCTCAGCATTCATGGGCTCAACGGGCATGAGCACGCCAAGGCGTACGCTGCCGGGGATCTGATCGCCATCGAGGATGATGGTCGCATCCTTGCCCTGTGCATCGGTGAGAACGGGGCCGTACTCGGCGGATACGAACTCGAACCACTCTGCCTCATACTCGAGGTTAAGGGTCAAGCCGTGTGCCTCGTAGGGATTCTCAACGGTTACGTCTACAATGAAGGTGTCGCCGACCTGAACAACGGCGTATTCACCGGCTTCGGGGAGAGCGCGGAAGATTACTCTGTCGCTGCCGATGATCTCAACATAGCCGGGGATATCGGTATGCTCGATCGGGGTGGACACG
Source organism: uncultured Eubacteriales bacterium (assembly GCA_902794055.1). GTDB lineage: Bacteria > Bacillota > Clostridia > Christensenellales > CAG-138 > PeH17. The sequence continues at coordinate 6,311 of CADBGC010000002.1, forward strand.
CCGCCAAGCGGGAAGTTCACAAGATCGATAGCAACGGGAGTGAAGGGATATTCGCCAGCGGGCGCGGTGTCCTTCGCACGGAAGGTCGCCGTGAACATGATGCCTTCGCCGCTCATAGCTTCCACGGGCATGAGAACGCCGAGGCGCACGCTGCCGGGGATGGTGTTGCCGTCAAGAACGATGGTGCCGTTGAGGGCTGCCGCATCGTTAAGAACGGGGCCGTTCTGAGCGGAAATGAACTCGAAGTTCGCAGCATCGTAGTTGAGCTGGAGGTTCATGCCGTGAGCCTCGTAGATGCCCTCGATGTGTACGTTCACATCGAAGGTCTGCCCGGGAACGATCTGCTCGGGGATGGGCTCGGCCCAGATAACAACGGGTGCGCCGTCATTGGTGACCTCGACCTCATCGTTGATGATCTCATGCTCGATGGGAGTCTCAACGCCGCCAAGCGGGAAGTTTGCGAACTCAACAACGTTCTGAACGAAGGGATATACGCCGGTTGCAGCAGAGTTCTTTACGCGGAAGGTTGCGGTGTAGAACACATCCTGCATGGTGAAGCCCGTGGTGGGCATCATGGCGCCGTAACGGACACTGCCGGGGATGGTGGTGCCGTCGAGGGTCTGGAAGCCGCCGTTTGCAGTGATCTGCTCGGCAACGGGGCCGTTTACAGCGGATACGAACTCGAATGCGTTCGCATCGTAGTTGAGCTGATGGTTAAGGGTGTGTGCTTCGGGATACTCGCCCGCGATGCGCACGGAGACCTCGAAGGTGTCGCCGGGCTGGAGCTGATCGGGGTTCGCCTCAACGATGAAGGTGGGAGTATCGAAGACGGGACTGCTGATCTCAACCTCGCCGGGAACGACGGTGGCGGGGATCGGGGTGGACTCGCCGCCAAGCGGGAAGTTCACGAAGTCGATAACGCTCATATCGAGATCGTAGATGCCGGCGGGAGCGGTGACCTTCGCCCTGAGGGTCACGTTGTAGATGGTGCCGTTCATGGTGAAGCCTTCCTCGGGCATGAGAACGCCAAGGAGTACTGCGCCATCGGTGGGCTCAAGAACAACGGTGCCGTTCAGGCTGTTGATCTGCTCGAGAACCTCGCCGTTATCAACGGATACGAACTCGAAGATGTCGGAGTTGAAGAGGAACTGGTGGTTCAGACCGTGTGCCTCATAGCTGCCATCGATCTTGACCGCAACGGTGAATTCGTCGCCTGCCTGAACATCGGTATGCTCGGGATCGATGTAGAAGGTTGCCTGCATGGGCTGCTCGCCCTCAAGCACGGTGACATCGCCGGGGATGTCGGTGTGCGGGATGGGGGTAGCATCACGGAGCGGGTAGTTCACAAGGTCAACGCAGATAGGGGTGAGCGGGTAGGGAACGTTCTCGGTCGCGGAGCCCTTCTCACGGAGGGTAACGCTGAAGAGAGTGCCTTCGCCGGTCATCGCCGCATCGGGCATGAGAACGCCGAGGCGTACACTGCCGGGGATGGTGTCGCCATCAAGAACGATGGTGGCGTTGTTCGCAAGAGCATCGGTGAGAACGCTGCCGTTTGCCGCGGAAACGAACTCGAAGTGCTCGCTGTCGTAGTTGAACTGGAGGTTCACCGCGTGAGCCTCGTATTCGCCGGAGATCTTTACGTCAACGGTGAACTCGTCGGTGTGGTAGATCTCGGTGTGCTCGGGATCAACGTAGATGGTTACCTCGCCGGGAGCGGGAGTTACCGGAGGCTCGGTCTCGGGGGGCGTGGTCACGTTGCTGCCAACGTAAACGTAGCCGGGAATGTCGGAATGCTCGATCGGGGTGTTTTCGCCGCCGACGGGGTAGTTCGAGAACTCGGTCGCAATGGGGGTCAGCTCGGTGTAGCCCTCGGGAGCGCTGTCCTTAACACGGGCGCTCACGGTGAAGAGAATGCCGGTGGAGGTTACGGGAGCGACCGGCATCATGAGGCCGAGACGGATGCTGCCGGGGATGGTGGTGAAGTCGACGAGTGCGAAGCCGTTGAGGGCCGCGGCGTCAACCAGCACATTGCCGTTGGAGACGGCAAGGATCTCGAGCACGGAAGCATCGTAATCGAGCTGGAAGTTGAGAGTGTGAGCCTCAAAGTCGCCGTCGAGCAGCACGTCGAAGTTGATGGTGTCGCCGGGCATTGCGTTCTGAGTCTCGGGGAACACGGAGAATACCGCGGTGCCGGGTACCGGAGTCGGAATAGGCGGTGCGGTTACGGGCACCGGAGTCGGAGTCTCGGGTACGGGGGTGGGAGTCTCGGGAACGGGAGTGGGAGTCTCGGGTTCGGGAGTGGGAGTCTCGGCGATCTCGATCTCGCCGGGGATGTCCTCATGCTCGATGTCGGTCTCTTCGCCGTCCGCAGGATAGTTGATGAACTCGATCGCTTCGATATTAACGGGGTAGATGCCGGGGGTCGCGGTCTCCTTCGCCCTGAGGGTGAGGGTGAACACAACGCCTTCGCCGGTCATGGGCTCGATGGGCATCAGAACGCCGAGGCGCACGCTGCCCTCGATGGTCTCGCCATCAAGAACCACAAGGCCATTGAGGTTTGCCGCGTTGACGAGGATCTCGCCGTTTTCCGCGGAAACGAACTCGAAGTTTTCGCTGTCGTAATCAAGCTGGAAGTTAAGCGCGTGAGCTTCGTAATCGCCCTCGACCTTGACGTCAACGGTGACTTCCTCACCCGCATTGGTAAGGGTGTAGTCGGGATCGACGTAGAAGGTTGCGCTGCCGGGTTCGGGGGTAACGACAGCACCGATATGAACGATGCCGGGAACGTCCTGGTGCGCGATGGGGGTCGGATCCGCGCCAACGGGAGCGTTGTCGAACTCGGCGATAACGGGGGTAAGCTCATAGTCGCCTTCAGCGGCATCATCGCTGATAACGGCGGTAACGGTGAACAGAACGCCGTTTGCGGTGAAGCCGTCGGTCGGCATCATCGCGCCGAAGCGGATGGAGCCGGGGATGGTGGTGTAGTCGGGGAGCACGACGCCGCCAAGGGAGGTCATCTGCTCGGCAACCTCACCGTTTTCAATGGACTGAATGGTGAAGATGTTCTGATCGTAGTTGAGCTGGAGGTTGAGGGTGTGCGCCTCAAACTCGCCCTCCACCATCACGTCGAAGGTGATGGTGTCGCCGGGCATCGCATCCTGCTCCTCGGGCATCACGTAGAAGATCGCGCTGCCGGGTGCGGGAGTCTCGGTGGGAGGAGCGGTCGGGAGCTCGGTGGGAGGAGCGGTCGGGGGCTCGGTGGGAGGCTCGGTAACGAGCTCGATGATCTCAACCTGAGCACCGGTCGCGGTGTTTTCGATGGGGGTCTCAACGGGTGCGTTGTCGCCGTCAACGGGAGCGTTGGAGAAGGTGACAACAACGGGAGTGAGATCGTATACGCCAACTGCCGCATCGTCCTTCGCCTTGAAGGTGGCGGTGAAAACGACACCGGTCTCGGTAAGGGGTTCGATGGGCATCAGAACGCCGAGGCGTACGCTGCCGGGGATGGTCTCGCCGTCGAGAACCACGAGCGCATTGAGAGCGACCGCCGCATCAAGAACTGCGCCGTTCGCGGCGGAAACGAACTCAAAGTTTTCGCTGTCGTAATTGAGCTGGAAGTTAAGGGTGTGCGCCTCGAACTGGCCGTCAAGGTTGACGGTTACGTCGAAGGTGTCGCCCGCTTCGATTTCCTGATAATCGGGGAGAACGGTGAAGTCCGCATGACCGGCATCGGAAGCGCCGTTTACGGTAAGAGCAACATTGTCGATCGCGGCATAGTCGCCGGTCGGATTAACGCCGCTGTCCTTCTTATATTCAAACTTGATCTCATGCACACCGGGCTCGAGCTCGATGGTGAGAGGCGCCCAGTCGTTATGGTCTCTGCCGTAGGAAGCAACCTTGGCATCATCAACATAGACACGCAGGCCGTCCCAGTCATAGATATCGGTGCCTTCGCCCATGCTGATGAACTCGAAGGCGATCTCGCCGCCGTTCTCGCCTGCATCCACGGTGGTGGTAAAGAAGGAGCTGCTGCTGCCCACACCCTGATTGGTGCTGCGAACGTAGGTCCTGCCGTCCCTTTCAACAACAACTTCCCAGGGATAATCGGAGCCGGTATTGTCGAATACGAGCTCGCCGCCCTCAACGTTGACCGCCTCGTTGAAATCGGGGGCTGCCGGGGGCTCGGTGGGCTCCACGGGAGGCTCGGTGGGGTCCTCTCCGCCAAGCTCGATCGCGCCGTCCACGGTTTCGAAGGGCAGATCGGTCGGGTTTCCGCCAACGGGATAGTTGCGGATCTCAAGAACGACCATGGCAAGATCGATGGTGCCGGTCGCATTCTCGTCGACGGTGAAGTTGACCGTCATAAGAACGCCGCTGCCAGTGTATCCGGTGGTCGGATACATTGCGCCGATCTTGGCTTTGCCGGGCTCACTGGCGAAATCGGGCAAAACGAAGCCGCCGTTGGCATTCATGCCGCTGCCCGGAGTTATTGAATTCACGGTCAAGGCTTCGGGATCGAATTGCAGGTACGCATTCAATACGTGCATTTCGTTGCTTCCACAGTTGATCATAACGGATACGTCCACCGTGTCACCGGGGGCAGCCTCTATGGTCGGAACCGTGAAAACGACCTCGCCCTCTGCGGTTACGGGAATGGTGACAAGTCCGAAGGTCATCATTACCGCAAGCAGTGCTGCAAGAAATCTTTTCATGTGTTTCTCCTTCCAAAAAACTTTTAAGTCTAAAGCCCGCCGAAAGGAAGGCAGTAGCTTCGGGAATTTATCCCGTTTTCCTGAAAAAACGGGGCACTAACGAAGAATAAAGAAGCCTTTTCCAGCTTGCGATATTCTTCAGTCTGTTACATTATATCAATCTTTTGTTCCAAATGCAAGCCCTATTCTCATTTTCCATATATTTATTTTTAAAAAAGCGGCCTCGTCCACACGACGGCCGCATCCGTATCATTCATTAAGCGACGGAACGAAATGCTGTTCTACCTGCAATCATCCTGCCCTTCTTGGGGATTTCTCCTGTTTTTTTCCTCCGCAAGCTCCCATTCATAGCGCGCAAGGTTCACCTCATCCTCAATTTCAAGCCCTCTTTCGCCGCATAGCGACTCGATATGGTGGGTGAATTCATGGCGGATTATCCTGCGAAGCTCGTTTTGCAGCGCGGGCTCGCTCAAATGCGAATAGGTCGCGATTATCGAGCCGCCGTAGAGCATGATGCTTCTGCCTATGCTTGGATCGTTTCGGTATTCGCCGAGTATCAGCAGCGGGCGCTCGTTTTGGGATCTGGGATGATATTTCTTGCTTTCGCTCAGCGCGATGCCCCCGCTCAGCTTCTCATAGAATCGCTCGGGCAGCTCCGCCGCCGCCGCATCGGAAAGCCTTCTTATTATATCGAGCTGCTCCGAGCGGCTTTTGCCGAAAAGCGCGGAGCCGTGGCGCTTTGCCGTGCGCGATTTTACCTCGTTTCTGCGCTCGATCGGGCTTTTTCTTAAGCTGCCGCTCTGCTCAACTGCATTTTCGGCGGCGCGAACGATCTCCGGCGCGCGGTATTCAACGGTCTGCACACCCGCAGACGACTCTCCGTGGTGCCGAGGCTCCCCGACCGCTCCGCCTGTGGCGCAAGGCTCCGAACCCATGCGCTCCGAAATCCCCGTTTTGAAGCTTCGTGCGGCCGCAAGGATATCCGCGATCGTGCTTTCGCCGCGTTCCGTTATCGCCGCCTTCAGCTCCTCCGCCAAAAGTGCTTTCGTATTCGGTTTTCTTTCTTCTTCGCCCATAGGTCAAACCTTTTTTGGGGAGCCTTCGCACCGCTTGCGCCGATGCGGTAAAAGCTTCCTTATTTATATAATGCAGCATATAAGCCCCGCCGGGCGCACTTCTTCAAGCCGCAGTGCAGGCGGGAAAAGGGGCGCAAGCGCGATCGGCCGTATACTTTAGCCTTGCTTTCGCCCAAGCAACGCGCCTTGGCGGTTCGCTGCTTGTTATTCCAAATCGAGCGGCTGCTCCTCGGGGGCAGCAGTCTCCTCCGCAGTTTCCTTCGCCGCCGCTTCCGCGATCTGCGCCGCGTTCTCACTCTCCGCCGCTTCGCTCTCGATTCGAGCCGCCTCGCGCTCCGCCTCACGAACCTCGGCAAAGTGGGCAGCCTCGGCCTCGGCGAGAAGCTCCTCATCCACCGGTATACCCGCATCGGCGAGCAGCTTATTCATGATCTCCATTCGGTATCTGAGCTTTTCCTCGCGCTGGCGCGCAGCCTCGGCCTTGAGAGTTTCGATATCAAGCTCATTGTGGATTCGATCCAGCTCCCTTATCACTTCATCGAGAAACAGATCCACGTCCTCCACGTCGTAGCCGAAGAAAGCGTGTGAAAATTTTCGTTTTATAATATCGTTTCTATTCATAATTTGATCCTTTTCGGTTGATATACTTCATTTGCCTGAGGTGCGGGCTCGGTCGGTTTTTATCCCGTCGGCTGCCCTTGCTCCGCACCCTCGGCATTGCGGCACCCGTCATCCTTGACGGAAGCTAAAGCTTATTGCATTACTCCCCTGAACCGTCGGAGCTGCCTACGATATTGATATTCGCCGGAGCAACTATGAATATTCTCGACGAAACCTTGTAGACTCTGCCGTTGACTGCGTAGCTCGCACCGGACATAAAGTCCAGTATGCGCTGCGCGACCTCAACGTCGATCTGCTCCATGTTCACGATGACGGCCTTTTGAGCCTTGAGATTGTCGATGATATTCTGCGTGTCCTCATAGCTTACGGGACGGTAGACTATCAACTTTCCGCTGTATGCGCCGGGGAAGGCGGTAACGTTTGCCTGATTGCTCCTTCTGGTGCTTTGCCTGCGCTCCTGCTCGGGCTCTTCGTATTCATAGCTGTAGCTTTCGCGCTGCTCCTCGGGATAGTCAAGCTCACTTTCCCAATCCTCCTCGACCTCCATCAGCGAGTTCCAAAACTTTCTGATTGCATTTGCCATATCGGTTTCCTCCTAAATTTATCTGTTGGCGCTTGGAGAAAATCGGCGGTGGCAACTCCGCCCTTCGCCTTTGGCTCAGTGAGCCGAAGGCGATCCTGCCGCCGGCCTTGCGCCGAAGAGGGCGGAGCCGATCCGCACCATCGTCGAGCCCTCAAGGATCGCGGCCTTATAATCCCCGCTCATGCCCATTGAAAGCTCCTTCATTACGATATTCGGGATGTTTTCATCTCGAATTTGCAGAAAAAGCTCCCTCATTCGCGCAAAATAGCCACGCGCCTCATCCTCGCTTACAGCGGGAGGAACGCACATTAGGCCGCTGACGCAAACGCCGGGCATCTCGGAAACTACCGAGAGCAACTCCCGAAGCTCGTTCGGGGCGATGCCTGATTTCTGCTCCTCGCCTCCGATATTCACCTCTATGAGTATCGGCTGAACGAGGCTTTTACGCATCGCAAGTCTGTTTATCTCGGCGGCAAGCTCGAGCCTGTCCACCGATTGGATCAGCGCCGCCCTTCCAACAAGGTATTTTGCCTTATTGGTCTGCAATGCGCCTATGAAATGCGTTTTTACGCCGCATTCCATGAAAAAATCGTATTTCTCGTTGAATTCCTGAGCGCGGTTTTCGCCAACCTCGCAAAGTCCCGCCTCGATAACGGGGCGGATCTGCTCGGGCGACTTGAACTTCGTTGCTCCAACGAGCCTTATCTCGCCTGCGCTTCTGCCCGCCCTATCGGCGGCCTCGGCGATCCCGTTCATTATTTCTTGAAAATGCTTTTTTTCGGTATCCAATACTTGACTCCTTCCCCGAGCGGCGCGTTGGCGGTGTTCTTTGCGCTCACAATCGCTCCGCTGCCATCCTCGGAATGAACGTTTACGTAAACGCCCGTGCGCTTGCCGTCGATCATGATCTCAACGTATGGCTCTCCGTCCTTGAGCTGAACCGCCCGCTTTTCAACGCGCAGCCCCTCGAAGGCGAAGGTTATATTCGCACGCACCGTGCGAACGTCGATCAGTCCGCCGAGCGGCGCATCGACCCTTATCAGATTCACAACGCGCTGACCGCTGATGAAGCTCGCTTCGCCGACGCCCGAAAATTCGCCGTAGCCCGCGATGCTGATCGGATAGGCTTCGCCCTCGACCACCCTCATGCCCTGCGAAGCGGGGGTGGTGAACGCAATATACCATTCGTTTTCATCCACGAGGCGATACGCGCCGGTCTTGGAGCTGCCCATCCATTTGAGCGATTTGCCGTTCTTTTTAACTATGGAATCGATGAGCTCCGCGGAAGCGTTTGAAAGCTTATCCGCATTGAGCGCAACCGAATAGTCGTCGAAATAATAGCTTACGAGCCCTTCCCTTTCGGCAATGAGCGACACGCGCGAATCCGCGATGGACTGCTCGCGCTCCTCCTGCTGCCTGTAAAGCGCGCGCAGGGTCTCGGTTTCCTGAACGGAGGATCTGAGATATTCGGCGCGATCCGTCAAAAGCGCCGTCAGCTCGTTTTTCAATTCGAGCACGTCCCCATCCGCGCCGGTGAGCACCGCGTCCGATATTTCGTGGATGGTTTTTTCAACTTTGTTATCGTAATTGCGAAGCTCCACGTCGCGCGCTTCGCCGAGCACCTCGAGCTGCGCCTTGTAGATATCCTGCCTGGTTCGCCAGAGCGAAAGCGGTATCTCGCGGCTGAAGCCGAGCTTGTAAACGTCCATAACGCGCTCGCCCGCGCGCACCCGCTGCCCCTCGGAGAGATAGCGCTCGGCGATATCGTATTCGCCGCCCGAGATCACGGTTTCGGCTCGGATCACGACTGCGGAAACGCTGCTTTCGGTCTCGATGCGCGCGGTGCGCACCTTGCCCTCCGAGCCGCCGAAATGCATGAGCGCAAGCAGCAGAAGCATCGCCGCGATAAGGAAGATGGCAACCACGGCAAGCACCGATTTTTTAAAGCGTCTGCGCTTTTTTTTATGTATGTAAAGAACCTCCATTTTCGCCCTCCGCTCAGCTCTCGCCGCCGCACTCGGCGCAAGGCTCTATCTCGTAGCCCTTCTTTTCGCTTCTGCCGTACTGCCTGTCGAAATTCTCTTTATTTTTCATCACGTATTTTTCATACAGCGTTTCGGCGCTGAGCCCGGCGTGAAGGCACATGCTCACGAAGAAATGCAGAATGTCCACCAATTCGCCCTGAAGCGCTTCGGTATCCACGGGCTTTTTATTCTTCCACCATTTGAAGTTGACCTCATCGAGCACCTCGGAAAGCTCGCTGAGCATCGCAAGCACCTCCTTCTGCATCCACTCCTCCTGAGAAAACTCAAGCTGCCGCTTTTGGCGGATATCGGTATCCAGAAGGTTTTGCATTTCAAATATTCTTTCAAGCTTGTCCATAGCTTCCATATTTCCTCACGTATCAATTCGTAATCGTTTTTTGCTTTATCGGCTCTTGAGAAGCTCCAAAAGCTCGCCGCGGCTTCGCTCGAGCCTTCCTACCGCGACCGCGCGCATTTTCGAGAAGGCGCAGACCTCGGGAAGGATCGCGTGAACGTCATCCGCACTCACGCCGTCGATCAGCGCAAGCGTCTCATCGTCCGAGCGGTGGGGCAGACCGAAAAGCTCGCGCCTGCCGAGGGAGGATGCGTGGGAGGACGAATTCTCCCTGCCGAGAATGAAGGCGGTTCTGATCTGGCGCTTGCTGCGCTCGATCTCGTCGCTTGTTACGCCGTTTTTCAGAATTTCGCCGTATTCATCGAGCATCATTTCAAGCACCTTAGCCGCCTGCTTTTCGCCCGTTCCCGCGTAGAGGGTGAAATAGCCGCTGTTGTTATAGGATGAGGGCGAGGAATACACCGAGTATGCCATGCCGCTGCGCTCCCTTATGCTCTGAAACAGCCTTGAGCTCATGCTTCCGCCAACGATATTATTCAGCACGAGCAGCGGATAATACCCCGTCGAAACGTAGGAAAATCCCGGGAAGGCGAGCGCAATGTGCATCTGCTCGATATCCTTTTCAATGAAGTCAAAGCGCGTATCGGAAGCCCCGAGCGCACCCAAAACAGCCGTTCCCGCGCGGCAGTCCTTCGCATTTTCGATCCCCGAGAAATCGAATGAGCTCTCGACCGCCCGAACGAGCGCGTCGAAATCGAAATTGCCCGCAGCGGCGATCACCACGTTCTGCGGTCGGTAAACGCTTGCCATATACGCGCGGATCATTTCGCGCGAAAACGCTCCGACGCTTTCCTCCGAGCCGAGCACGGGGTAGGCGAGCGGATCGCCTGCATAGTAGAGCGAGCAAAGCGCCTCGTGAACAACGTCCTCGGGCGTGTCGTTGTTCATGGATATTTCCTCCAAAACAACGCCTTTTTCGCGCTCGATATCGTCCTTATCGAGCTTGGACGTGCAAACGATCTCCGCTATAAGCTCCACCGCCTCACGCAAGCTGTCCTCCGTCACCTTGGCATAGAAGCAGGTGCAGTCCTTGCTTGTGAAGGCGTTCATATTTCCGCCGAGCAGATCCATAAGCTCCGCCAGCTCCTCGGCGGAGTGCTTTTCGGTGCCTTTAAAGAGCATGTGCTCGATAAAATGCGAGATGCCGCATTCGGTGCCCGCTTCAAGCGTTTGTCCGCCCGAGAGCGCGTGGTTTTCGTAGATCGTGCCCGCCTTGACCCAGCAGCCGATCGATACCGAGCGGTAGTTTTCCATTGTTTCGCCGATGATCCTAAGACCGTTCGGCAGGGTTTTTCTGTAAATCAAATTTCCGTTCCTTTTCATTCCTCTTTTGCTTTTGTTCAACAAAGCATATCTTCTCAATCGTATATTGTACCGCTTACAGTTGCCGCCGTCAAGCCCGAAAGAGAAAAATATTCCAAAATATCCGAAAGTGCCTCCGAAAAGGCGGCGGTCGGGGCGCAGACCACTATATCGCCGCCCGAAATATTGCCCCTTGCGCGGCTCAATATCTCCGCCGCGCCCCCTCTTTCGCAAATAAGATCGATGCTGCCCTTCACCGCAGTCAGCTCAAGCCTTCGCGCCGCTCGAGTCAGCGTGTCGCTCCTGCCCGCGTAAATCAGCTTCGGCCTCTCCCCCGCCGCCGCTTCGATCAGGCGCACGGCCTCGGAAAGCTCCGCCATCAGCTCGTCAAACGGCTTATCCTCCGCGCCCTGCGAAGAAACCGCAAGCTCATGCCCCGCGCGAGCGAGCCTTGATACGAGCTGCGGCCTTGCCGATACCGACTCAAGGCTCAGCGCAAAGGTGGCGCGGCAGTTCGATTTTTCAAGCGTTTCCGCTATACTTTCAAGCGCAGCCGCATCCCAGCCCGCCGCGATCAGAAGCGCGGCCTTCGCACCCTTTTTGCCCCTGTAGACCGCCGTATTCACACTAAGACCCTCGGTGAAGCCGAGCGGAGCGGCGCTCGCGGCCGAGGCCGCTCCCTCGCCGCGAAGCCCGAGCGCAAGAAAAAGCCCCAGCGCGATGGCAAAAAGCAGCGCGTTTGCCGCCGCATTCTTGGCAATGCGCACCCATGCACTGCAAGCCTTATTATTCTGTTCTTTCTTCTTCATGTTTGTTTTTCTCTCTTTCCCTTAAAATAAACTTGAGAGAAATTCCCTCGGGAATTTCTACCTCAACTATTCACTATTCACTATTCACAAACTATTCACTCAAAACCACGTACTCTCCGCCATCCGCCGTTCGACACCCCTCTATTCCCGTTACCACTCTATGCCTGCCAAAATATTTTATTTCCAAAATCGCCGCATCTGCCATAATCCATTCACAAATCGGCATTTTTTATGCGCGATGCTCTTTTATTTTGCGCATTCGCGGTGTATAATATGCTTGATGATTGTCGGCGTTTTCCGACGTTCGCGGCTTTCACGGCGCAAAAAAGGCGCGTAAAGCATAAAGAAGGAGTCAAAAGGAGTTTCGAATGTATAGGGAATCGGATAGATCTTCAAATGGGAGCTCTGCGCTTACCAAGGTGCTGATCGTGCTGCTTGCGCTCGTTCTGCTTGGCGGCGCGGCGTTCTTCCTTATTTGGTATGACCGCAACTACGGCTCGGGAAGAACCAACCCAAACACGCCGCAGAATTCGGCAAATCCCGGCCAGAACGCAGAAGGGAGCGCAGCGCCCGCGACCGTGCCGCCCGCCGTTGAAAATCCGGACGGGCTCATCATCAGCGAGGTAAAGCGCGGCGAAGGCGGCTTTATCGAGGTCTTCAACAATTCCGATAAGGCGATCGATATCGGAACGTATTATCTTTCCGACGACTACTCCAAAACGGATAAGTGGCGCTTCCCGCAGTATGAGATCGCTCCCGGCGGCTATGCTGTTGCGCTGCTTCAGGGCTCGGGCTTCATTGGCGATGCGCTTTACGGCGAGAACATCGATAGCGGCACCGTTTGCCCCATCTTCAACGCCACCTTCAAAATCAGCTCCATCGAGAGCGGCGCATATCTGTTCACGCGCGGCGGCTATCTCGTTTCAAGCATGGAGCTTCCCGCGGATATGCCCGAGCCCGTTTGCGCGATCCGCTACGGCACGGGTGTCGCCTATACCGGCGTGCCCACCCCGTGCAAGGCGAACGCCGAAAGCGCCGCCTTCAGCGATTTTTCCTGGCACAACATGGATCAGAGCGATCCCATTCGCATAAACGAGGTTCTGATCGACAATCAGTTCGATCTTATCGACCACGACGGCGACCGTCCAGACTGGGTGGAGCTTTACAACGCATCGGAATCGCCCGTTTCGCTTCTTGGCTATTATCTTTCCGACAGCGCGGACAATTCCGCCAAATGGGCACTTCCGGACATTACTCTCGGTGCGGGCGAATACACAGTTATACTGCTTTCGGGCAAGGACGTGGTTTCAGACGGCGAGATCCACGCCTCGTTCAAGCTCTCCCTGAGCGATGCGGGCATCTACCTTTTCAACTACAACGGCATGCGCAAGGACGGCATAGCCTTCCCCGAGCAGCTCAATCCAAACGTTTCCATCGGCCGAGGCGAGGACGGCAGCATCCTCTACTACGCCAAGCCCACTCCGGGTGAAAAGAACAGTTCCGCCGGCTTTGCCGAGCCTATGGGGGTTGGAGGTTTCAACCCCTCTTCTGTTTATATCAGCGAGGTCAGCGCGGTGGGCGCACCCCGCAGCGGCGAGCTGGACTGGGTGGAGCTTCATAACCCCGCCGCCGAAGCAATTTCCCTTGCCGGCTGGCATCTTTCGGACAGCGGAAGCGACCTTTTCAAGCACGATCTCTCCGCCCTCTCCATACCCGCAGGAGGCTATATAACGATAAACTGCACCACGAAGATAAACAAGGACTGGGCGAATCCCGCGCATTTTTCGATCTCCCCCTCCGGCGAAACGCTGTATCTTACGAACGGCGAAGGCGGTGTGGTCGATTTTTTTGAAACGGGCGCGCTGCGCTATGGCGTAACGAGCGGCAGAAGCGCTGGCTCGGCAGGCGGCGAGCGCGTTTTCTTCACCACCGCCACCAAGGGCACGAGGAATTCCGATGCAAGCTTCACCGCCTACTCCCCCGTTCCCGTAATCTCCGATACCGAGCTTTACAGAACTTCCCCGTTCACGGTGGAGCTTTCCGTGAGTGCCGAGAACGCCGAGATACACTACACGCTCGACGGCAGCAAGCCCACCGAGGCAAGCCCCGTTTATACTGCACCCATAAGCATAAATTCAAACACCGTGCTTCGCGCGGCAAGCGTAGCTTCGGGCGCGCTCATAAGCGAGGATGCGACCGCGACCTACCTTTTCGAGCAGAAGCACACGCTGCCCGTAGTCACGCTCTGCATGGACAAAAACGATTTTTCCGAGATGTATGCGATCGACAGTCCGTTTGTTCCGGTCGTTGAGCGCGAATGCCACATGCAGTTCTTTGAAACGGACGGCACACTCGGGCTTGAGACCCATGCGGGCGTGCGCGTTTCGGGCGCGTCCACCAGAAAGTATCCCCAGAAATCGCTCGGCATCTACTTCCGCGCAGGCTACGGCCGCTCCGGCGTTTCCTACCCCTTCTTCGGAAGCGACTACTTCACCAAGTATTCGAGCATCACCCTTCGCAACGCGGGTCAGGATTGGTCGAACGCCCGCATCCGCGATTCGTTTGCAAGCACCGCCGTTCTCGACATGAATCTGGATGCTTCGGCGGCAAGGTTCTGCGTTGTTTACGTAAACGGCGAATATTGGGGGCTTTACGACCTCAAGGAGAATATGAACGAGGACTACCTCGAGACCCATTACGGCGTTGACCCCGACACGGCGAACATCATCAAGCGCAACACCGTTGAGCTTGAGGGCTCCAATGCCGACTTCCTGCGCGTTCGCGCCTACGCCGTTCAGAACGACGAGGTCATCCCCATGACCGACTCAAGATACGAGCAGTTCACCCGGTGGGTGGATGCCGAGAGCATCATGGACTATCTTATCGCAAGGCAGTACCTTACGGACGCGGATATGTTCAACCAGAAGTATTGGCGCACCACGGACTACACCGTGCGCTGGAGAGCCATCTTCTACGACTCCGACTTCGCCCTCACAAGCTCCATGGGCGACGTGCTGCACTGCTATTTCGACCCCAAGGGCGTTCCGAGTGCGAACGGCTCGCTGAGCCAGATGGATCTTTTCTGCGGCCTTGAATCCAATGAAAAATGGCGGCACGATTTCCTCGTTCGCTATATCTACGTTTCAAAATATTACCTCAACAACGACCGCCTGATTCCCCTTCTTGAGAGCATGGCGGCCGAGATCGAGCCCGAGCTTTCCCGTCAGATAGCGCGTTGGGGGCATCCCGTCAGCATGGAGCATTGGCGCAGCGAGATCGAAAAGCTTCGCACCAATCTTTTGGAGCGCCCCGCCTACTGCAAGCAGAATATCATGTACGTTATGCATCTGACCGAGGCGGATTGGGCCGCGCTCGAGGCCGAAGCGGATGCGATCAACGTCGCAAACGGCGGCGTGTTCAAATAAATATAATGCCGCAGCAGGGCGAAAAACCCTGCGCGGCATATTGCTTTTTTGTAAAAAAAGTACTATAATTCATTCGTTTTTATCCTAAAGAGCGGGAATGCGTTCCCGTTCCGCTGAATTTTCAAGGAGCGATTTTTTATGAAGATCGTAGTTGTCGGCGCGGGCAAGGTCGGAAGAACCATAGCGAAAAAGCTTAGCCTCGAGGGGCATGACATCGTCGTTATCGATGAAAGCACCGAGGTTCTCGATCGCGCCGCAAACGAGATGGATGCCATCTGCATGGAGGGCAACGGCGCAGATTACCGCGTTCAGCGCGAGGCCGGAGTTAGCGAGGCCGACGTGCTCATTGCCGCCACCGCGCATGATGAGGTTAATATGCTCTGCTGCCTTATCGCGCATAAGCTCGGCGCGTATCGCACCATAGCGCGCGTTCGCGACCCCATCAATTCGGCGCAGCTCAACTTCTTGAGCGAGGAGCTCGGCCTCTCCATGGCCGTGAACCCCGATCTTGCGGCGGCGGAGGAAATTTCGAGGCTTCTGCGCATACCGAGCGCGCTGAACGTTGAAACCTTCGCTAAGGGAAAGGTGGAGCTGGTTGGCATTCGCCTCAAGGAGGATAACCCTCTCTGCGGGCTCTCCCTTATGGATTTTCACAAGAAATTCCATATAAAAATGCTTATCTGCGCCATCCAGCGCGGCGAAAACTGCTATATCCCCAAGGGCGATTTCAAGCTTGAAGCGGGCGATAAAATCCATATCACCGCCGCACCCGAGGAGCTTGCCAAGTTCCTTCGCACGGTCTACCCCGATAAGCAGAAAAAGATTCGCAATGTAATGGTCATCGGCGGCAGCCGCATCGCGTACTACCTCACGCACGAAGTCGAAAAGGCGGGCGGCATACAGGTCAAAATAATCGAAAGCAACGCCGAGCGCGCCGCATTTTTGAGCGAGGAGCTCAAAAGCGCCCTTGTTATCCACGGCGATAACACCGACCACGACCTTTTGATGGAGGAGGGGCTCGACAGCGTGGATGCTTTCATCGCGCTCACCGGCATGGATGAAACGAACCTCATCAGCGGCATCTCCGCGAAGTGGCAGGGCGCGGGCACGGTTATAGTTAAGGTAAACAACGAAAATCTTACCACGGTTCTTCCCGATAACGCCATCGATTCGATAATCTCCCCCAAGCAGCTGACCGCAAACAAGATCCTGACCTTCGTTCGCGCCATGAGCTGTAGCCCCGATGAAAGCAATGTTGAAACCGTGCATGAGCTCGTTGGCGGGCGCATAGAGGCGCTTGAGTTCGCCGCAAAGGGCAGCCACCCTATGTACGGAATGCCGCTCAAGGAGCTGAACAGCTATCTTCAGAAGGATCTTTTGATCGCCTGCATCGTTCGGCATGGCAAAACCATCATCCCGGGCGGCAATGACTTCATTCAATCGGGCGACAGCGTTATAATAGTAACGATGAAAAAGATGTTCAACGACCTCACCGGCATCCTGACGGGGCCGATACGCTGACAAATAGATTTTTATAATTTGGAGCATAAAATTTGAATTATAAAATGGTTTTCAACATGCTGGGAAAGATCCTTCTCAGCATGGCGGCGCTGATGGTGAGCTGCATCGTCATCTCCGTTTTCACGGGCGGCAAGGACCTTGTGGCGCTCGTGCTTTCGGATGTGATAATCGCCGCTATAGGCACGGGGCTTCTGATGATCCGCCCCACCAAAACCTCCTTTTACGCGAAGGAGGGCTTTGTTGTAGTTGCGCTCTCGTGGCTTCTTATGTCCCTTCTCGGCGCTCTTCCCTTCCTCTTCGGCGGAATCTTCACCAATTATATCGATGCTGTCTTTGAAACGGCATCGGGATTCACCACCACGGGCGCAACGGTCTGCGAAGCGATAAGCAAAATCCCGCACGGCATCGGCTTTTGGCGCTGCCTCATCATCTTCGTTGGCGGCATGGGCGTGCTTGTTTTCGTTATGGCGGTGCTTCCGCTCTCCAAGGAGCGCTCGATGCACATAATGCGCGCCGAAGTGCCGGGGCCGAGCGTGGGCAAGCTGGTTGCCAAATCCAAGGATACCGCTCTCATTCTGTACGCGATCTATTTCGTTTTAATGATAATCGAGGCGCTTCTGCTGCTCGTTGGCGGCATGAGCCCCTACGCCGCTTTCACCACCGCGATGAGCACGGCGGGAACGGGAGGATTCATGGTGCTCGATGCGGGCTTCATCGGCCAATCCACCTATCTTCAGATCGTGGCGGGCGTTTTCATGATGCTTTTCGCGGTCAACTTCAACCTTTATTTCTATATTCTGCTTAAAAAATTCGGCGTTGCGTTCAAGAGCGAGGAGCTGCGCTGGTTCCTCGGCATCTACGCCGCCGCTGTAGTTATCCTGACCCTTAACACCCGCTCGCAATTCGCAAGCTTCGGCGAAGCGCTGCATCATTCCGCGTTCAACGCCGCTTCGATCTACAGCACGACGGGCTTTTCCTCCGTAAATTTCGACAAATGGCCGACCCTTTCAAAGAGCATACTGCTTCTTCTGATGCTCTTCGGCGGCTGCGCGGGCTCCACGGCGGGCGGCATCAAGACCTCGCGCGTTATGATTCTTTTCAAAAACGGCTGGAATGAGCTTCGCCGTCTTGCACATCCCAAATACGTCCACACCCTGCGCATCGACAACAAGCCCGTTGCCGAACCCGTTGTGCGCTCGGTGCTCGTTTATTTCACCGCCATCATGGCGCTGACCTTCCTTTCGATACTGATAGTTTCGCTGAACGGCTACAGCCTCGAAAGCAGCATTTCATCCGTATTTGCCTGCATTTTCAACGTCGGCCCCGGCTTCGGTGCGGTGGGTCCCGTTGAAAATTTCGCGCACATGAGCTATCTCAGCAAGATAGTGCTCGCGCTCGATATGCTGATCGGCCGCCTCGAGGTCTGGCCGATGCTGCTGCTGTTTGCGCCGAGCACTTGGAGAAATCGGGCGGCGTTTAGATAATGTAAGCGTGTCCATTGCACTTTATGGCATTTTTAACCTATTGTGTTCAAAACATTGACTTTTCGCACCTTCTTGCATATAATATAGGCAAAGGAGGTGCGTTTTTTATGGCACAATCAACCTTCAGCGTCCGTATGGACGAAGCTCTGAAAGAGGAGTTCGACTGTTTATGCCGCGACTTCGGCATGAACGCCTCAACCGCTATAAATATCTTCGCCCGCGCCGTCGTCAGGGAGCGCAGGATTCCCTTCGAGATCGCAGCGCCGAATACTGCCGTCACAAGGGCGGGTGCGCTCGATGCCTTTGAAGCCCTGCGCAAGCAGGCAAAGGCGAACGGAGCAAGCGATATGACCCTCGATCAGATCAATGCCGAGATCGAGCTTGTTCGGCAGGAGTCGGATTCATGAGCTTGTTTGCAGATCGTTTCTCTGCAAATAATAAAAGAGAAATTCCCCTCGGGGAATTTCAACCTAAACTATTCACTATTCATTATTCATCATTCACTATTCACTATCACACCAAAGGGGGCTTACCCAATGAAAGTTATGCTTATCGCGAGCGAATGTGCTCCTTTCATCAAAACAGGCGGCCTTGCGGACGTTGTGGGTGCGCTTCCCGCCGCTCTTAAAAAGCAGGGTGCGGAGGTCAGCGTTTTGATCCCCAAATACAGCCGCATTGCGGACGAATACAAGAGCTGCATGACTCATGTTGCGGATTTTTACGTCAACCTCGGCTGGCGCAGCCAGTATGTCGGCATCGAGCTTATCGAGCAGGACGGCATAAACTGGTATTTTATCGACAACGAATACTATTTCAAGCAGGATTACGTCTACTGCGAGGGCGATTTCGAGGCGGAGCGCTTCTGCTTCTTCTGCCGCGCCGCGCTCGAGATGATGCTTATGCTGCACCTCGTTCCCGATATCATCCATTTAAACGATTGGCAAACGGGGCTTATCGCGCTGCTTCTGAACGAGCAATACCGTGTTTGCCCCGAATTTGAGCGCGTTAAGACCGTTTTCACTATCCACAATCTGCGCTATCAGGGGCTTATGAGCCCGCAGTTTGCAAACGAGCTGCTCTCCATCGGCCAGCACGGGCTTTCCAAGATAGAATACTACTCCCATATCAACGCGATGAAGGCGGGCATAGTGTATGCGGACACCGTTACCACCGTCAGCCCCACCTACGCTTGGGAGATAACAACGCCCATGTACGGCGAAACGCTGGACGGGTTGCTTTCGAGCCGCACCGACGGCATAACGGGCATACTGAACGGCATCGACAGAAAGAGCTACAATCCGTGGACGGATAAGGCGCTTTGCTGCCGCTACTCCAAAAATTCCTTTACGGGCAAATATAAATGCAAGGCGGCGCTTCAAAAGGAGCTGGGTCTCACTGAGGATCCCTTCGTGCCGGTTGCCGCCGTTATCTCGCGCCTGACGAACCAAAAGGGTCTCGATCTCGTGCTCTCCGCGCTTCCCGGGCTTCTCGACATGGGCGTTCAGATCGCCGTTCTCGGCATGGGCGACCGCAGCTTGGAGGATCGCTTCGGCTTCCTTGCAAATTCCGATTACGGCAGGGGGCGCATCGCGTTCCGCTGCGAGATGAACGAGCCGCTCGCAAGGCGCTTCTATGCGGGCGCGGATATGTTCCTTATGCCCTCGGCGTTCGAGCCCTGCGGACTTTCGCAGATGATCGCGCTGCGCTACGGTTGCGTGCCGATAGTTCGCGAAACGGGCGGGCTTGCGGATTCGGTCCGGCCGTACAATAAATTCACCGACGATGGCAACGGCTTTTCATTCCACAACTACTCCGCAAACGAGCTTTATGAAGCCTGCAAAACCGCCGTGGAGCTGTATCGAAACGATAACGAGGCGTGGAAGCGCCTTGCCGCAAGGGCGATGGATACCGACCTCGGCTGGGATGAGAGCGCGAAGAAGTATCTGGAGCTGTATCATAGGATAGACGAAAGGTATTGAGCGTGATAAACGGCGAGATCAAAACGAATCTTACAAGCTCCGAACGCAGGAATGAAAAGGTCGATATTGCCGTCGGTTTCGTTCTGACGATGCTTGTGGGCTGTGGAGTGATGCTCTTTCAGCGGAATGTTTTAACAGGCTTTCCGAAGGGATTGCAGCTTGCGCTTACATTTCCGCTTGCATGGCTCCCTGCCCTTCCCGCCATCGTGATACTCCTTATCAGGCGCGACGGGCTTGTAACGCTTCGCCCCACGAAGCGCGGACTGCCCGCGCAGCTTATAACCGGCATTGTGCTCGGCATATTGGTCTTCGCTGCCACACACGGTCTGCTTTACCTGCTTGATGCTCTGGGGATCATAACTTTTACCCCCGCAAAAAGCGAGATCAGTCTTTTCAACAGCCTTTACAAGCTTGCGTACTTCTTGATCGCGATCGGCGCAAGCGAGGAATTTCTTTTCCGCTGCTTCTTCTATGAAAAGTTCAAGCGCGTATTCAAGACGGATCGTGCCGCAGTACTCGGCTCCTCGCTGCTGTTCGCACTCCTCCATATCATAAACGGCTACGCCAACCTCGTTTTTATTTTCATAATTGCGATCATGTTCGCTGCGCTGCGCCTCAAGCTGAAAAGCTGCACCCTGATTTCGCTGATCGTGATGCACGGCGTTTATGATTGGCTGATTCGCATCGTTCCTTCCCTGTTTTAGTTCGATTCAAAGTAAAAAACCCGCTTTGTGGCGCATACGCCCTTAAGCGGGTTTTTGAATATCAAATCATAAGAAATTCCCTTGGAATTTCAACCTTAACTATTCACTATTCATTTCTTCATCATTCACTATTCACTATCGATCAAGCCGCTTTCACTCCGTAACGTTCTTATCGAACATTCTTGCGATAACGTCCACGATGAGCTTGATATCGGTGTTGGTGGTGTTCACCATAAGATCGTAATTGAGCTTATCGCCCCATTTTCTGCCGGTATAGAATTCGTAGTATTTGGCACGGTTTTTCTCCACCTTGGTTATCTGCTTTCTAAGCTCTTTAACGGTCAGATGCTCGTTTTCGGGCGCTTTGAGGCGGCAGCGCTCGACCTTGGAGTTCATATCCGCGTAAACGAACAGGCGCAGCAGCTTCTTTTCGCGCAGGATATAGTCGCCGCAGCAGCCGACGATGATGCAGGGCGATTTTTCGCTCATCTCTAAGATTATTCTTGCCTGCTCCTGGTAGATATTCTGGCTCTGCTCCATCAGCGGATGCTGAACGGGATAGAAGCTGTGCCCGATCGTTATCGGCATCAGCGTCACGGGGCGGTGCTCCACTATCTGCTGAACGTATTCCTCGGAAAGCTGGGTGCGCTTTGAAATTTCGGCGATTATCTCGTCGTCGTAATACGCGAAGCCGAGCTTCTCGGCAAGCCTTCTTCCAAGCTCCCTGCCGCCGCTGCCGAACTGCCTTGAAATGGTTATAACATTATACATGGTCTTTCCTCCATTCTCTCGTTTTTTGAAAGGACTCCTCGCCCGAGCCGGGCGGCGATTGGTGCCCCCATGCAGCTTGTTCATAGTATATTATACCACGAGCTTTGCGTTTTGACAACGCCGAGATAAAAATTATTCGCAAACAGCTTTTTTCTATTTGTTTTTTATAAAGAATATGCTATAATATCATTTCTCAGCACAAAAGTGTGCAGAGGATCGATTAAAAACGAAAATCCGAAACGGAGGATAGATCAAATGAAAAAACTTACCAAGCTTGCCGCTGCACTGCTTGCATCCGCGATGCTTCTTGCGCCGCTCGCAGCATGCTCGGACAACAAGGGGGAGGGGAATTCGCCCTCGCAGAGCGCCGAGCCCACTGCCTCTCTCACCGATGCTCCCACCAAAGCCCCGCACGACCACGACCACGGTCACGACTCCGATCCGAACAAGATAATCATCGGCAAGGTCGGCTCGATCGAGTTCACGATGCAGGACTTCCTCAACGAATACGAAGCATACGCCCCCTATGCGGCCTACGTTTCCGATCTCAACAGCACGATAATCGCTCGACTCACGGAAGCGGGCGTGCTTCTCAACCGCTGCGACGAGCTTGGCATCGAGCTCACCGCTGAGGACGAGCTGCTCGTTCAGAAAAGGAGCGAGGACTCCTTCAACGCCCTGCTCTCGCAGATGCGCGTTGATGAAAACGTCACCGATCCCGAGGAGATTCGCAAGGCGCAGCTCGAGGAGCTTGAAGCGATGCTCGGTGAGCACGGCCATACCGTGGAATCCTATAAGCAGATGATGACCGATGATATGCTCAAGTCCATGCGCATCATGAAGCTGCGCGAGCGCACCGTTGAAGACATCGTGATCGAAGATGCGAAGGTGGAGGAGTTCTTCAATGCGCAGCTTGAGAACGACAAGGCGCTTTATACGGAGAGCAACATCGCTTTCGCTGAAAACTACAACTCCTATCTCGGAGGGCAGGCGCTGCCGCCGCTCTACACGCCCGAGGGCATGTTCAACGTTAAGCATCTTCTCGTGCAGTTTGAAAACTGCATGAACGTTCCCGAGGAGGAAGGCGTTTTCGGCAGCAAGCAGAATGCTATACTGAACGAGGTTCGCGCAGCGCTTCAGGGCGGCATAAGCCTTGATGATTTCGTTTCGCGCTTCGTTTCAAATGCGGACTATAACTCCGATTTGGTTTTGACTCCCCCCGATCCCGAGGAGGTTCTTGAATTCGGCGACTCCTCGGCGGGCTTCCGCGAGCATGGCTACCTTGTTCACGAATCGATCACAGGCAATTATTTCGAGGGCTTCGGCGAGGCCGCCTGCATACTCAAATACGGCGAGAACTGGATGCCCGCGCCCCCTCCCGATGGCTCCGAGCCCGCGCAGCCGCCCATTGAGAAATACGGCATTGTGTTTTATGAAACCACGGACGGCCATAGGATCGCCGAGGTGCGCACAAACGTTTTCAACGGCGGGATCCACTTCATCTACATAAACGAGGAGCTCGAGAGCGGCGAAGCCAAGCTCGATCTCGGCAATGAAAACGATCCCATTTACGCCGCAGTTGCCGCAGCCTGCAGGCAGGAAAAGGAGCAGGAGCATTTCCAGAGCGTTTTCGAGCAGTGGAAGAGCGGCATGAGCATCGAGTTCAACGATGAACTGATCGCGCACTATATCAGCGATCATTACAGCGTTGGCTGATAAGCTCGGGCTCCGATATTGACTTGAGCCGCAATGTGAAATATAATTATCCCGTTAAGCCGCACGTGCGGCGAAATGAACACATTAGGAGGAAAAACAAAATGAAGAAGCTTACAAGAACCCTTTCGCGCGCTATGGCGCTGCTGCTGATCGCCGCGATGCTCGTGCCGGCGCTTGCCGCCTGCAAAAAGAATCCCACCAATCCCCTTATCGGAAAATGGAATGCAGAGCTCGATTTTTCGAGCTATATGCAGAAGCAGGTTGCCAGCGAAAGCACCTCGGAGCTGGGTATCGACCTTTCCACTCTCGATTTCAGCGGTCTCACTCTGAAGATCTCCTACGAATTCGATAAGGACGGCAACTTCAAGGCCGAGGCTGACGAGCAGAGCGCAAAGACCATGATGTCGAAGCTCGGTCAGATCATGGCCGAGATGTTCAAAACCGCATTGGGCGGCATGCTCGGCGATGAAGCGCTCCTCGAAATGATGGGCGTAAGCTCCTGGGATGAGCTCGGCGAATCCATGATGAAGGATGAGAATGGCGACGAGATCGATCTCGGCGGCTTGACCGGCAATGGCAAGTACACCGTTGAAGGCAATAAGCTCACCATGACCGAGGATAACGGCGATAATCAGGTCGTTGAATTCTCCGTCAACGGCAGCGAGCTGAAGTTCACCTCCTTCGAGTCCTCCACCATGAACGAAAAGGACAACGCCACCATGAAGGAGTTCATGCCCATCGTTTTCAAGAAGGGCTGATATCAAACGGCATAGCTTAAACGCCCGCCGCCCCTCCGCTTTGCGGAAGGGCGGCGGTGTTGTTTTGGTGCGATATAACCGAGTTGAACAGCGAATGGTTGAGGCGTGGCTCTCTTGGGCGCATCCGCCCAAGGATACGCACGGCGTTGAACGCCGCGAACGCTATACATTTTTTTGCACTTGTTTGCGCGCCTCCATGCAAAAAATACAGACAAACGGGCATTTTTTCAAAACAGGGTAAAACAGGCGAAAACGCCCCCAAAATTCTCATTATATATAGTGCGCCAAAAACATAGGTGAATAAAGTGTTTTTTTGAAGCTTTGGATAAATAATTGTACCTGAAAATCGAAAAATTCAAGCATTTATTTGCATTTTTTCGAATAGTATGTTACAATACTGCCCGAGCGTTTTTTGCTTTTCGATTTGGGTGGGATTCCATCCCGTAAGCAAGGCGCGAAAGGCATCCAAAATTGTGCAAAACGGTGCCCCATGGCGGAAGAAGCATCCTCCGCCGCTCCCTCGGGAAGGAATGCGGGAAGTCTGCCCCATTTCCCACGCCGTTATTGCGCCTGCATTTTGCTGATACGGAAGCCCTGCGGCGTTCCCCGTTCCCCTTCGGAAGCATCCGATCGGGGGCGCGAACAAGAAGGATATATCCGCTTGGAGAGCGGATAAGGCCGCTCCGCTTCAAAATCAAAAGGAGGCAGTATGAAAAAGCTGTTTAATGCCCGCTCACGCAAAGCAAGCTTCGACAGAGCGGCAACTCGAGGCCCCGTAAGGAGGCTTATCACAAAGATCTGCGATCACCGTCTCGTTATCTCATGCGCCGCTGCTGCGGCTCTCGGCGCGGTCGTGATCTCATCCGTGCTATCGGGCAGCACGCCCGCAAGCGCGCCCAACGACGGCAAAAGCGCGTTCGCTTCCCCCGAAGCGGCCGTGCCGACCGTTTTCCTTACCCCCGCTCCCACCGATGCGGTGGACAAGGAGCAGGAGGTTGAGCGCACCGCTGCGCCCTACCCCGTAACACTTGCTCTTCGCGAGCTCCCGATAGTTCCCTCCGTAAAAGCGGTTCCCGATGAGAACGCAACGAGGGAGCCGCTTCCCCTGCCGGTCACTCCCGAGCCATACGAGGAGGTTTTGACCGCAGTTCCCGATATTACGCCCGGCATCATGAGGAGCGATAATTTCGTTCTCGTTCGCTACGGCGAGCACAACGACCTGATCCCCGCCGTTCAGGAAAGGCTTATGATCCTTTGGTATATGGATCAGGATGAGCCCACCGACTATCTCGGCAGAGTGACCACCTCCGCCATCGAGGTGTTTCAGCGCCGAAACGATATCCCCGTTTCCGGCAAGCTGAACACAAGAACCTATAACGCGCTCTTCAGCAACAACGCGCGCAGCTATCTCTGCACCTTCGGCGACTCCGGCTCGGACGTTGAGTTCATTCAGGAAAGACTGTATGAGCTCGGCTATCTCAAGGAAAAGAGCGGCAGCTTCGACGATGCAACGCTCGATGCCGTTAAGGAGTTTCAGCAGTACAACAAGCTCGACGTTGACGGCAAGGTGGGCAGAAACACCAAGGAATCCCTCTACTCGCCCGATGCCAAGCCCCGTATGCTTGAATACGGCGACTACGGCGCGCAGGTTCTCGCATATCAGCTCCGCCTGCAGGAGCTGGGCTACCTCACCACCGAGCCCGATGGCGTTTACGGCACCGACACCAAGATGGCCGTGATGCGCTTCCAGGCTCAAAACGGCCTGATAGTGGACGGTTATCTCGGGCCCGGCACATGCGAAAAGCTCGAAAGCGAGGATGTCAATGGCAATGCGCTCTCGTATTCGATGCACGGCTCGGACGTTATGAACGTTCAGACCCGCCTGTATGAGCTCAACTATATGCGCGCTCAGGACGTGAACAGCTACTACACCTCCATCACCGAGCAGGCCGTAAAGCTTTTCCAGCGCAACAACGGGCTCGACGTTGACGGCAAGGTGGGCAAGTTCACCATGAACAAGCTGATGAGCGATTCCGCGGTTCGCGCTTCCTCCCCGGTCTTGCCTCAGAGCAGCGGCTCAAGCGGCTCCGGCAATTCCGGAAGCAGCGGCAATTCCGGCGGCTCCGGCAATTCGGGCAACTCCGGCAATTCGGGCAACTCCGGCAACTCCGGCAACTCCGGCAACAGCGGCAGTGTCAGCGCCCGCATCAACACCTTCATCTCCATAGCAAGGAGCAAGATGGGCAGCCGCTACGTTCGCGGCGGCAAGGGTCCCACGGTGTTCGACTGCTCCGGCTTCGTGTATTGGTGCATGAACAGAGCCGGCATCAACCAGAGCTACATGACCAGCTATATGTGGAGAAGCTGCACGCGCTACCCGCGCAACACCAGCATCTACAACGTCAAAAAGGGCGACGTTATCGTTTACTACGGCCACGTTGCAATCTGCAGCGGCACTTGGACTCAGATAGATGCCTCGCAGTCCAACGGCAAGGTCGTTGAAAGAAGCTTCAACGGCTCCTATTGGCACCGAAACTTCATCTGCTCGTTCCGCATCTTCAACTGATGCGCCTGCGGAATAACCCCGTTAAATGACCATCCCCCAGGGCGGGCTCGATCGAGCCTGCCCTTTTTTTCTTATGCGCTTGGCATTTTCGGTTGACCTGCCGCGCTTAGTTATGCTATACTTTATATTCATCGGGTGCATTCCCGCGATCGATCCTCGCGGCGTTTCAAGCCCCGCGCCAAAGGCGAAAAAAACACTACGGAAAGGTGAAATAATATGAAAAACAAGCCGATCATGACCATTGCCATGCTCCTTGCCCTCGTTTTTGCGCTCTGCGCCGCCGCGCCGAGCGTGATCCGCGCCGAGGGCAGCTTCGCCGAAGCGAGCCTTTTTGCGGGCTTTAAAGCCGCAGAAGCCTACGATCAGCACGACTATCAAAAGCTTCGCGCATTCCTTGAATTCACGGATGCAAACGGCGTTAAAAACGGCGAGAAGCTCTCTTCAAACTACGATCCGCTCGATCCCGAGACCTGGGGCGTTAAGTCGAACGGCGAGCCCCGCTTTGCATGGGTCGAGGTAAACGGCAAGCTTAAGATACGAAGCATCGAAGCGGCGAACATCACGGGCGGCGGACTTCGCGGCGCGCTCGACCTTTCGGGCTGCACCGCGCTTTACTCGGTTATCGTAAACACAAACGGGCTCACTGCGCTGAACGTTTCGGGCTGCACGGCGCTGTATCTTCTGAACTGCGCTCAGAACTCCATCGCCTCCTTCGACTCCTCGGGCTGCTCCGCGCTGCGCTTTTTGGAGTGCCGCTGGAATCTTATCCCGAATCTCGAGCTCTCCTCCTCCCCCGAGCTCACGGTGCTTATCTGCACCGACAACCGCATGAAAACGCTCGATCTGACTGCAAATCCCCTGCTCGGCATCGACCATCTTCGCATGGCGGACAGCGGCAACAAGTTCATCTCCTGCTATATCGCTCAGGATCCCGAATACAATAACGAAAACCTCTTTTTCATCAGTGCGGACTGTGCGGACGGCTGCACCACCTACAACGGCTGGTACACCGAGGACGGCCGCTTCATCTCCGATCACCCCGTCATCACCCCCGATGCGGAGCTCGGAACGCGCTTTGTTGCCCGCTTCTCGCTCTACGGTGCAGCCCCTGGCGATGCCGATGCAAACGGCATAATCGATCTTTCCGATGCGCTGAAAATACTGCGCATATCCATGGGTATCATGCCCATGCAGAGCGGCGCGGGAGCGGACGTGAACGGCGTTGATGCGCTGCTCGTCATGCGCCGAGTTATGAGCGTTAATTAAAAAGTCATCGATATAAAGCCTATTGTAAAACGCGGGGCGCACCGTCATACGGACGTGCCCCGCGTTTTTCTATTCACTATTCCCAAAGCGGCTTCATTTTCCTACCGCTCCCCACGCCGCCTCAGTATGCTTCTTTCCCAGATCGCCACGGCATAATACATGATCGCGGCAAGCACGCAGAGCACGACTATGCTTGCCATAACGAGATCGAGCTTGAAAACCTGCCCGCCGTACACGATCAGATACCCGAGCCCCGCCTTGGAAACGAGGTATTCGCCGACTATCACGCCCACCCAGCTCATGCCGACCGAGAGCTTCAAAGCGCCTATCAGCGTTGGAACGCTTGCGGGCAGGATCACCTTCAAAAAGGTTTGAAGCCGCGTTGCGCCGAGCGTTTTCATAAGAAGCTGCTTTTCAAGCGAGATATCGTTAAAGCCCGTGAGCACGGTCATCACCGTTACCACGGTCGAAACCAGCAGCGCCATAGCGATTATCGCCTCCATGCCCGAGCCGACCCAAACTATCAGAATCGGGCCGAGCGCGATCTTGGGCAGCGCGTTTAAAACCACCATATACGGGTCGAGTATGCGCTCAAGCGTTGGGCTCCACCACAGCAGCACCGCAAAGAGCGTTCCCGCAAGCGTTCCGAGCGTGAAGCCGAGCGCCGTTTCGAGCATCGTTACGCCGATATGATGAAACAGCTCGCCGTTTGAATGAAGCCGCGCTATCGTTTCCGCAACCCGCGAGGGGCTCGAAAAGATGAAGCTGTTTATTACGCCGAGCCGCGAAAAAAGCTCCCACAGCGCAAAAAACGAAACTAATATCGCAAGCTGTATCGCAATTATGAAGCGGTTGTGCCGCCGCACCCTTTTGAGAAACGCGATATGCTCCTTCGAGGCCTCGGCGGGGTTTCTTCGTGCCTTTTCGGCGGAAAGTCGGTCAATGCGCATCGCCTTTACCCCCTTCCAGCTCGCTCCAAACAAGGTCGAAATAATCGTTGAAGCCGGGGCTTGCGCGCCGCTCCATTGGCCCGCCCGAAAGCCCCACCTCTATCTCCCGCCGAACGTGCGCGGGGCGCGAGGAAAACACGATTATCCTATCGCTCATCGCTATCGCTTCCGAAATATCGTGCGTTACGAGCACCGCAGTATAGCCCCCGCGCTTGATTATGGAATGCACCTCGCCCGAAAGCAGCAGCCGCGTTTGGTAATCGAGCGCCGAAAACGGCTCGTCAAGCAGCAGAAGCTCGGGCGAAAACGCAAGCGTGCGCACCAGCGCCGCCTTCTGCCGCATACCGCCCGAAAGTTGGCGCGGATAGTGGCGGGCAAACGCCGAAAGTGCGCATTTATCGAGCAGCTCGAGCGCATAAGCGCGCGTTTCATCGCTCAAAAGCCCCTTCACCTCAAGCCCCAAAAGCACGTTATCCTCTATCGTTCGCCAATCAAGCAGATGATCCCTTTGCAGCATATAGCCCGTTAGATTATCCCTCGGATCGGGCGGTTTCCCAGAAACGAGCACGCTGCCGGAGCTTGGCTTAACTATCCCCGCAAGCATCGATAAAACGCTCGTTTTGCCGCAGCCCGAGGGCCCCACGAGCGCCGTAAACTCCCCCTTTTTCACCTCAAACGAGCAGTTTCGAACCGCCTCGGTCTCCTGCTTTATCCCATGGTAAACGAGGCTGACGTCCGTAAGCTTCGCCACGCTCTCGCCTAAATCGAAGCGGGGCTGTGTGCGCTCCGCACCCGTTCTTTTTTCTTCTTCATTCATTGCCATTCCCCCTTTTCACGAATGGAATATCTACGTATCTACAAAGTATTCATTCGCTCGAGGGCTTGTCACTCCTGTCGGATGAGCGGAGCTGCGCTTGAACAGCTGAGATGGAGATTCCCGAAATCATGCTTTTTCGAGCTTATAGGCATTCCTCCACGCATCATGCGCCGCCGACCGAGAATTATATTTTCATTTATACAAAAAACCACTACAATGCGCTTGACAAACGCAAAAAGCAGGTCTATAATTTGCATGACTTTTCCGAAAGGAGAAAAAACAATGCAGCTTTTGGTTATCACGATCGACAAATCCGATGAGTTCATCGCCACGCTCGAGGGACTCAAGGCGCACGGAATGAACGGAATCGTTTTCCCGTCCACCAGCCTCAAAAACGCCCTGCTGGGCAGCGATATCGATGCGGCGCCGATCTTCGGGCGCATAAGCAAGGTCATCAGCCACGACTTTGAATCGAGCCACACCGCGTTCCTCGTTCTCACCGAGGATCAGGTGGAGCACGCAAAGCGCGTTATCAGGCGCAACACGCAGGGGCTCGGCAAAAAGGGCATGATGTTCACCATACCCGTGGGCAGCTACGAGGGGATAGAGGAATATTAGTTTATTAACTATCCGCCGTTCCCATTTTATTATAGTAATGTTATCAACGGAGCATCGCCCCGCGGTGTTCCGCCTCTTTTTGCGGTTTTTTAAAAACCGCCGAATATCAACGAAATCAGGAAGTAAAAATGCAAACTCTGCTTATCATCGCCATTGCAATGGCGGCGGGCCTTCTGCTTTCAAGGCTCATGAAGATCCTCAACCTGCCGAACGTTACCGGCTACCTTATCGCAGGCGTTCTGATCGGCCCCTATGTTTTTAAGCTCGTTTCCGCGGAGCAGATAAAGGATTTGAAGCTCGTCACGAGCACCGCGCTCGGCTTCATCGCCTTCTCGATCGGCGGCGAATTCAAGCTCCAGTTCCTTAAAAAGCTGGGCGCGCAGATCATAATCATTACCGTGGCACAGGCGGCCGTGACGGTGCTTCTTGTGATACTCGCTCTGCGCTTCATGCCCGGCGAGCACAGCCTCCCCCGCGCCCTGCTTCTTGGCGCGATAGCCGCCGCCACCGCGCCCGCCGCAACGCTTCTGGTCGTTCGCCAGTACAAGGCAAGGGGTCCCGTTACGGACACGCTTCTGCCCGTTACCGCTTTTGACGATGCGATCGGCCTGATGATATTCTCGGTCTGCCTTGCGCTTGCGATAGCGTTTTCCTCGGGCAAGGGCATAACGGTCGGCTCCGTGCTGCTTGAGCCCCTGCGCGAGATAGGGCTTTCGCTGCTCACGGGCGGCGTTATGGGCGCGGTTCTCGCCGTTTCCATGCGCTTTTTCAGATCCAATGCGAATAGGCTTTCGCTGATGCTTGCATCGGTCTTTGCCTGCGTTGCGCTCTCGGAGAAATGGGAGCTTTCCTCGCTTCTGACCTGCATGATGCTCGGCTGCGTTTTTGCGAATATGCGCCGCGACTCCATTCGAGTGCTCGAGATAATCGACGGTTGGACACCTGCGCTCTTCATGCTGTTCTTCGTTTTTTCGGGCGCGGAGCTTGATTTTTCAATACTCACCACGGTGGGGCTGATCGGCATAGTGTACCTCATCGCCCGCTCCATCGGCAAATACACCGGAAGCTGGCTTGGCGCCGCTATGTCCAAATCGGATAAAAACGTTAAAAAATACCTCGGCATAACGCTGCTTCCTCAGGCGGGCGTTGCCATAGGCATGGCGCAGATGGTTGCCGCAAGCCCCGAGCTGCCCGCAGCGCTTGCAAGCCAGGTCGTGACCGTGGCGCTGTTTGCAACGCTGGTCTATGAGCTTATCGGCCCTCTGCTCACCAAGATGGCGCTCAAGAAGGCGGGCGAGATAGAGGAAGCGAACCTCGGCAGGCGCAGCCCGCTTGCAAACCTTGCAAGGCTTCTGAGAAGAAGTGCGCCGGTGAAGTGAAAACGCCTTTCATTTAAACAGAATCGTAAACATGACCGTAATATCAAGGAAGGAGCTCGAATGCCCCTTCCTTGATTTATAGTATAAACATTTTTCAACGTATCAGCCCCATTTATAGGCCAACGCGAATATCATCTCGTTTGGATCGGCTTCGGTGCAGTACAGATCGCACATGAAGCGTATATCCCCTTTACGCACGAAGCGAAACTCGTAGTTCGTTCCGCCGTACATGGGCGTTCCCGGGAGCGTTTCCCTCTCTACGGTCTTTGCATTAATCTCCACCTCAAAGCCGTTTATGCGAGCGTATTTGTCGTTGGTGATAAGCCCCAGCACGTCGTTCTCGTCCATTCCTCTGCGATACCCCTCGATATCCCTCGGGCAAAGGCGAAACATAAAGAAGGTTTCGCTCGAATTCCAAAAGCCATGATCCCGAGCGTAAATGAGTTCGGCAGACTCGGGCAGAATGAGCCCGTAGTTCGCCTCAAGGCGCTCCGCGGCAGACCTCGTATCTCCGCTGTATGTATCAAGCTCATCAAAGCTTTGGTAATACTTATCGTGATAGCCCAATTTATCGCGGGCTTCCTCTATCTTAACGCAGCCGATGACCGCGATCTTGCAGGCATAAAAGGCGGTGAACGGAAAGGACAGAACGAGCAGCGCAACGACAGCCTCCTTCCATCTTTCATTTATAACGTTGAGTATACGCTCCATCGGCTTCACACACAACCCTCCTTCGCCTTTCCTTATCCGATATTCTATTGCAATACGGCTTGGCTGTCAAGCGATTTTATCCGTTTGTTGGTATATATTTATTGTTTTTCAATATTGATTTGCCGAAAATCATGGTGTTGCCGCACCCTTGCCGACACTTTGTATTCCGAGTTATGCGCATGGGCTCGGCGCATATCGAAACCGGCCGCAAATATATTATTCATCGTTTTTCGCCTGTTTTTGCTGCCGCCCGTTTTCAGCCCGTTTTTTCGTACTTATCCACATTTTTGCGCTTTATCCACATGGATAATGTGGATAACCTGCCAAAAACGCATACATTAACGGCTTTTTAATGTGGAAAAGCCTGTGGATAATGTGGATAACCACATGTAAAAGTAGTGGAAAAAAGGCTGCGCGGATGTGGATAAGGCCTGAAACGGAATTGGAGCCGTCCAAAAATGTGAACTTTTGCCCCCTCTTGACAAGCGGAATAGTCAATTCCCGCCTATGTTTTTGCGAGTGCATGGCAAATTGTGCCGAATTGTAGTGCTTTGGAGCGCTCCCGCCGTTTATGAGTGTATTGTGGGTCTTTTCGTGCGCAAAGCGGTTTCCATTATCCGAATAATGTAAAAATATTTAATTTTTTCGCCATATTTTGTTGACAAACCTGCCAAAATGCGGTATCCTAAATATATTAACTCCCCGAGCAGGCGAGGCATGAACCTCCGAGGGCTCGGGCAGCAAGGAGCAAAAGCAATGAAACTTGTTTACGGCATCCACGACAGACCCAAATTCAGCGCAGTGGTGGTCTTCGCATTCCAGCAGCTTCTCGCCATCATGGCGGCCACAATCGCGGTTCCTGCGATCGTGGGCAACGGAATGAGCGCCTCGGCCGCATTGTTCGGCGCAGGCATCGGCACCCTGGTCTATCAGCTCTTCACGAAGTTCCGCAGCCCCGTATTCCTCGGCTCGTCCTTCGCGTTCCTCGGCTCCATGTTCGCCGCCTTTGCGGGCGCCGCATCGATGGAGATGGGGTATCTGGGTCTTGTGCTCGGCGCGGCGTTTGCGGGTCTTGTGTACGTCGTTATCGCGATCATCGTTAAGTTCGCGGGCGTAAAATGGATCGGCAAGCTCATGCCCGCCGTGGTCATCGGCCCCGTTGTCGCCATAATCGGTCTTTCGCTCGCGGGCAACGCCGTTGGCGACATGATGAAGGGCGATGTTGCGGTGGACGGCGCTGCGGTCGCTTCCCCGTTTATCGCGCTCATCTGCGCGCTTGTTACGCTTTTCACGGTCATTCTCGTTTCCACCTACGGAAAGAAGAAGCTGCGCCTTATCCCGTTTATAATCGGCATTCTTGCGGGCTACGCCGTTGCGCTCGTTTTCACGCTCATCGGCAATAAAACGGGCAGCGATGCGCTCAAGATAATCGATTTTACGCCGATAAAGAATCTTGTTTCGGGCGGCGTTTCGCTCAAGACCTTCCTTTCGATGCCGTCTTTCGCGTTCATCAAGGCGTGGAAGGGGCTCGACCAGCTCACCCCCGCGTATATCGGCACGATCGCGGTTGGCTATATCCCCGTTGCGTTCGTTGTTTTTGCCGAGCATATTGCGGATCATAAGAATCTTTCAACTATCGTCGATCAGGATCTTTTGACCGATCCCGGCCTCTCCCGCACCCTGCTTGGCGACGGTGTCGGTTCGTTCGTGGGCGCTGTTTTCGGCGGCTGCCCCAACACCACCTATGGTGAATCGATCGGCTGCGTTGCGATCACGCGCAATGCCTCCGTTATCTCGGTAACCGGCGCGGCGATACTTGCACTCGTATTCGCGTTCATCGCCCCGTTCGTGGCGTTCCTTGATTCGATCCCCTCCTGCGTAATGGGCGGCGTGTGCATGACACTGTACGGCTTTATCGCGGTGTCGGGTCTCAAGATGCTGCAGCCCGTTGATCTGAACGACAACCGCAATCTGTTCGTGGTTTCGGTCATCCTTATCGCGGGCGTTGGCGGGCTTGCACTCGATTTTGCGCTCAAGGACGGGCAGACCATCACGGTTACTGCGATCGCCTGTGCGCTGATTCTCGGCATCATCACCAACACCATCCTTTCGCCCAAGAAAAAGAAGGATGGCGAAGAGCACGAGCCTCAGCAGGTGATAAAGTAACTCCTCACCGCTCCTCACCGGAGTGGCTGCTCGCCGCAGGGGCTTTTGGCTGCGTTTGAGCGCAAGAGCTTCCGAAAAACAGAGGCTCAACATTACTTAGACATTTTCTCAGAATGGACTCCTTTCTTTCGGGGAAACGGCGGAATCATCCGCCGTTTTCCCGTTTTGGCTCCTGCGGAGAGCATTCTGAGAAAAACGCCGAGGCTTGCTTCGTAAGCCTTCTCATTGAGCAGAACGTGGCTCAGACTTTCTCCGCAAGCATAAGGCGGTCGCTTGCGATAAATGAGGCGGCTTTCGTTTTGCGCCAAAGCTGCCAAAACCGAAAAGCGCCCGGGGATGCCGGACGCCTTTCGGGTTTCAGGTAGGTATAAAGTTGTATTATATCAGAAGGCGAGGGTTGCTCGCACTAATGAACTGCGGTTTTCGGGAGCCAATCGCCCTCCCGTCCTCTGCGCTGCGAGGTGTGACATATTCCTAACAAGAATCGGTATATAACCTCGGTTGCTTCGGTAATTGCATTCTAACAGTTGCGACGAAAAATGTCAAGCAAATTTTCCAATAAATTTAAGTATATTTTTTTATTATACAGTTTCATTTTTAGCAATTGCTTTATTTGAATAACGCAACTATTACGCGATTGCTTCAGCGTTTTACAATCAAAACCGTATATTCCTTGTCGATTATATGCAAAAATATGGCATCATTTTGTACCCGAAAATTATCCAAAATCAGCAATATTTGAGGAAAATCGCTGCTTTATGGCAAGCTGAGAAACCGCAGAACACGCCGCAGGTGCTATTCTATCGGAACCACAAATTCGGCGCTGTTTCTATAATTATCATCGGGGAACGAAAAGCTGTCGAACCTAACGCTCACCCGCGCCCATACGTATGGGGAGCCGCCGATCGTAGTTGCCATATAACCGGTTATCTCAAGCTCCGTATTCCTATCGTTATTGCGGCAGAAAGTCCTCGCCTTTCTTTCGATTGCATCAAGGTAGGGCTCAAAATCGAAATCCTCGGGAAGGATAAGGGGTTCGCTCTCCGCATCGGTCGCATCCACGCGCTTCAGCCTGCCCTTCGTTGAAACCCTTGCCGTGACCGCGCCCGGCAGCTTCTTCCCGTCCTTCTCATTGAACCAACGCATCTCATAATAGCCCGGCGCTCCCTCGTCATCGGGATATTTCCACTCCCGATAGCCGCTCTCGAAACGCTCGAACACATCGAGATCCACCGCGCTCTCAAGCAGCTTTTCGACCGCCGCACGAATCGACTCCACGGTGGCCGCGCCCTCGATCTCAAGCTCAAGCGCGGGCTCAAAATAGTAGTTGTCTATAAACGCAAGCGCGCCGCTTTGATAAAACCCGATGGGGCTTTGGTCCATGTACGGATCGTAAACGGCGATCCTCTCCGGATCGACCGCATACTCATAACAGCAGTAGTCTCCCAACGAAAAAGTGTACGTGCATCTGTAAAAAAGCTCGTATTCCCGCC
Organism: uncultured Eubacteriales bacterium; assembly: GCA_902794055.1. Lineage (GTDB taxonomy): Bacteria > Bacillota > Clostridia > Christensenellales > CAG-138 > PeH17. Next base: position 42,177 of record CADBGC010000002.1, read on the forward strand.
CGCCGAGAATGCATTTTCGCGTTGTTCCCGCTTTATCGGGCTCCGCATCCTTGCTCGCGCCGGTAATTATATCGTAGTAATACCGATACACCGGGCTTACAGCGGCGGAATTGCCCATGATGAGCACCTTATCGAGCGGTATCCCATTTTCCTCGAGCGGCATCCCCTTTTCCCCGCTCGAACAGCCGACAAGCGCAAGCGTGCAGCCAAGCAGCGCCGCTAGCGCAAATGTGGCAAGCTTTTTCATATTCTTGATTCGTTTTTCCTTCATAGTTCGCACTCCTATACTCTGCTTTGGCTTTTCGCCGATTCAAGGGGCGATGGGCCGCCCGCATATCCCCTCACCTATACAGTTCCGTTTTCTACGGCAATATTGGGGCGCAGAGTGAATATATTTTGCCCCATATAAGCACTCCCGCCCAAAATGAGCGGGAGAAAGGCGATATTCAAAACTCGATCCGGTTGCTGAAGGCTCTTGGTTTTCGTTTGCAAAGAGCGCAGCTTGGGCGCATACGCCCTTATCTGTCCTCTCTGAAATACGCAAGGCCGAGCGATGCGGGGGGCTGGTCCTCCTTCTTTTTGCGCAGGGAAACTATCAGAAGCACTCCGATCGTTATAACGTAGGGCAGCATGCTGAACAGCTCCTGCGAACGCCTGGTGAGACCCGAAGCGAACAGCAGATATGCCCAGAAAAGCATTCCGAAAAGGTATGAGCCCCAGATACTGCGAATGGGCTTCCACGTTGCGAAGATAACGAGCGCAACTGCGAGCCAACCGAGGTTTTCGATGGTGCCGTCGTTCGCCCACGTGCCCTTGACGTAGTCCATAACGTAGTACAGACCGCCAAAGCCCGTGATACCCGCACCCACGCAGGTTGCGAGATACTTATTCTTGGTAACGCTGATGCCCGCCGCATCAGCCGTGGCGGGGTTTTCGCCAACGGAGCGCAGATTCAATCCCTTGCTGCTCCTTTTTAGGAAGATATGCAGCACTATCGCCGCCGCAACAGCAAGATAGGTCAAAAACCCGTAGCCGAAAAAGAGCTTCATCAGAACCTCGGGCAGGGGCAGGAATGAAAACAGCCCGCCTCGATAGACCTCGCTGGTTGCCGCAACGCTTATCTGGCCAACGCCGCCCGCAAGCTTATTGAGCGAGCCGCCGTAGAAGTTTGCAAGACCCGCGCCGAAGATGGTCAGGGTCAGACCCGTTACGTTTTGATTGGTTCTGAGGGTAACGGTCAGAAAGCTGTAGATAAGGCCGCCGAGCGCCGCCGCAAGAAATGCGCAAACCATCGGTATAACGATGAGCAGCACGGGCGAGGGTGCCGTGCCCGCGGTTTGGCAGGCGCGCTCATAGAAAAAGCTTGAAGCAAGGCTTGCGATGCCGCCCATGTACATCGTTCCGGGAACGCCAAGGTTGAGATTGCCCGATTTCTCGGTCAGTATCTCGCCCACCGCGCCGAACATAATAACGGTTCCGAACGATACCGCCGCCTGTATTAAGGCTATGAATACGTCCATATTTCCTCCGAAGCACAAGATTATATTGAATAATGAATGGTGAACAGGGAATAGCTGAGGCGGAAACGCCGCAGGCGTTTCTAACATCCGCTTCGCAGGTGAGATCCACTTCATGGGTGAAATCCGTTTTACGGATGAAATCCGCTTCGCGGGTGAAATCGCCTACGGCGGTTGAGGCGGAAACGCCGCCGGCGTTTCTAAATTCTGTTTATTATTTTGAAATCCCTTTGGGATTTCTTCCTCAACCCGGCGCAGCCGGATTTCACTTGCCGAAGGCAAATTTCACCTGCCGAGGGCAGATTTCACTCGGCGAAGCCGAATTTCATTGCACCTCAGGCGCCTTACGCCTTCTCCTTCTTCCCCATCGAAAGCTTATAATTGATAAAGAATTCGCTTCCGAGTATGAAGAACAGGATCACGCCCATTATTACTTGGGAAAGATTGTCGTTTATATTGAAGCCCGATGCGATCTCCCTTGCGCCCTGCTCGAGGAAAACGAGCAAAAATGCGATCAGCATCATCACGAAGGTGTTGAATTTTGCAAGCCACGCAACGATTATCGCAACGAAGCCCCTGCCGCCCGCGGTGCTTGTGGAAATGGTGTGCCCCTGCCCTGCGACCGCAATAAAGCCCGCGATGCCGCAGATAGCGCCCGAGAGGGTCACGGTGCGCACCGTGACGCGCGAAACGTTTATTCCCGCGTACTTCGCAGTGTTTTGGCTGCCGCCCACGACCGCGATCTCATAACCCTGCTTGCTGTAGCGCAGATAGCAGAACACCGCCACCACGAGAACGAGCACCAGCACCAGGTTCAGGCCGTAATTCTGCCCGAAAAGCGGCGGAAACCAGCCCTTATGCGTTTCCGCATTGAGCGTTCCCACGATGCCCGAGCCGTAGGAGTTCTCCCAGAAGGTGACGAAGAACGAGGTAAGATGGATCGCAATATAGTTCATCATCAGCGTGAATAGCGTTTCGTTTGCATTGAGCTTCGCCTTGGCTATCGCGGGTCCGAAGCTCCACAGGCCGCCCGCCATCGCGGAAACGATGAACATTATCAGCAGCAGCAGCGCGTTAGGCAGCGAGTTCATATAGATCATGCAGGCTGCCGAGGCAATGCCGCCGAGCAGGATCTGACCCTCGGCGCCGATGTTCCAAAACTTCATTTTGAAGGCAGGCGCAAGACCAACGCCGATGCACAGCAGCATCATTATCTCTCGGATGGAGTTCCAGATGCGCCGATCCGATCCGAAAACGCCGTTGAACATGGTCTCATACACCTTTATTGGATCCATCTTCGTTACCGAATAGATTATGAGACCGTTGATTGCGAGCGCGGCAAGTATAGCGGCAAGCCGCACGAGGATGCGCGCCCAAACGGGCATAAATGCGCGTTTATGAATTCGGATCATAGCTTTCCCCACCTTGATCTATGAGTGAATAGTGATTAATGAATAGTGAATGGTTGAGGTTGAAACGCCGCAGGCGTTTCCGAAAATTTATTTGAAATCCCGAAGGAATTTCCACTTCAAGGTGCCGCAGGCACGCTTCATTAGCCGAAGGCGGCTTCATTTCTCAATGCACGTTCTTCCCGCCATCCGCCGAGGCGCCTGTCATCATAAGGCCGACCTCCTCCTTCTTTGCGGTGCGCCCGTCAACTATGCCGCTGACCTTGCCGCCGCAGAGAACGAGTATTCGATCGCACAGCTCGAGCAGCACGTCCAGATCCTCGCCAACGTAGATCACAGCGCCGCCGGTACATTTGCGCTCGTTCATAAGGCGGTAGATCGCGTGGCTCGTGTTGATATCCAATCCGCGCACGGCGTAGGCCGCCATCAGCAGCGAGGGCGAGGAGGCGAGCTCCCTGCCAACGAGCACCTTCTGCACGTTGCCGCCGGAGAGCTTTCTAATCGGTGTGTTCAGGCTCGGGGTGACCACGCCGAGCTCCGAAACCACGTGCTTTGCAAGGTCGAGCGGTTTTTTCTGATCCACGAAGCCGAATTTGCCCTCCTTATAGCTGCGAAGCAGCATATTGTCGGGTATATTCATATTGCCAACGAGCCCCATGCCGAGCCTGTCCTCAGGAACGAAGGCAAGGCTGATGCCAAGCGCACGGATCTGCTCCGCATCGTATTTTTTAAGATTCTCTTCCTTGCCCGTTTTCGGGTCGATATAGATCATCGAGGACTCCGGCGCCGTTGGGATAAGCCCTGCGATCGCCTCGAGCAGCTCCTTCTGGCCGCTGCCCGCGATGCCCGCTATGCCGAGGATCTCGCCGGTGTAGGCGGTGAAGCTGACGTCGTCGAGCCTCAGAACGCCCATATTATCCTTGACCGAAAGATGATCGATGCGCAGCCGCACGGTTTTTTCCTCAACAAGAGGCCGATCGATATCGAGGGAAACGGATCGCCCCACCATAAGATCGGAAAGGGTCTGCGCGTCCGCCTTGGCGGTCTCTATATCGCCGATGTATTCGCCCTTTCGCAGGATCGCAACGCGGTCCGAAACGGCGAGCACCTCGTTGAGCTTGTGCGTTATGATAACAACGCTCTTGCCGTCCGCCTTCATGTGGCGGATAACGGTGAACAGCGCTTCCGTCTCCTGCGGAGTCAGAACGGCGGTGGGCTCATCGAGTATCAGTATATCCGCGCCCCTATACAGCGCCTTGACTATTTCAAGCGTCTGCTTCTCGGAAACGGACATTTCATAAACCTTTTTATCGGGATCGACCGCAAAATGATAGCGATCGCAGATATCCTTTATTGCGTTTTTAACGCTGCGAAGCGGGGTCTTGATGCCGAGCTTCACGTTTTCTGCGGCGGTAAACACGTCCACCAGCTTGAAATGCTGATGGATCATGCCGATCTTGAGCTCGTGTGCGTCCTTGGGAGAGCGGATGCGCACCGGCTTGCCGTCCACAAATATGCTTCCGCTGTCCGGAAAATAGATGCCGGAGAGCATGTTCATAAGGGTCGTTTTGCCGCTTCCGTTTTCGCCGAGCAGGGAGAGGATCTCACCCTTTTTTATCTCGAGCGAAACGCCTTTGTTGGCATGGATCGTGCCGAAGGTCTTGTGGATATCCACCATTTTTACGGCGCTTTCGCCGCTAAATACTGTTTCCATTGCATAAACTCCAAAAAACTTAAAATACCGCATTGCGGCAGCGAGGAAGGGCTCCTGCCCGAGCCAAGTTAATTGAGCTCGGAAAATAGAACCACAGCCTATATTATAACAGATGGATTGGCGGAAGTAAACCCGAAAAACACAAAAAATCGTCAAATAATTGCCATATTTTCAGCAGGCGAAGAGCCGAAAACCATGAATAACGTTATGAAATTCCCATCGGGAATTTCGACCTCAACTCATACTCTTCAACCTTCACACTTCACTCTTCAATATTAAACGACTCAACCGCTCTTTTCCCTTTGCATATTTTAAGATTTTTTTAAGATAAACTTTGTATACTATGCCCGTAATGCGGGGATGCCTCCGAAATGCCCTTTATAAGCTGCATTCCCATCGGTTCTCAGCGGCTTTCCCGCATCAGCTCTTTGTGTACGGCGCCCGATGTTTCAGGCGGGCGCCAATAGGCGGCCCCCTTTTCGTCGGTTTCTGTTTTATGCAAACGGGTTTGAGAAAGGAAAGTAATATGAAAAAGTTGGTCTCCCTGATTATCGCAGCGATGATGGCGCTCTCGCTTCTGCCTCCCTCCCTCCTTGCGGTCGCTCAGCCCTCCCTCCGGCTTGAGAGCGAAAGCACCGGCAGCACGGGAGCCGTTATTATTGCGAAAACGGGCGGAATGCGCGGCTCTGTTCGCGTGTCCGCCCGTTCTTCGAACGAAAGCCTTGCCACGGTGCGCGTTGACGGCAAAAGGGTAGCCGTTGATGCCGTTCCCGGCGCGGTCGGTATTGCAAAGATAACCGTAACCGCCGAGGACGAAGCGGGCAACTGCTTCACGAGCACCCGCGACGTGCCC
>CADBGC010000003.1 GCA_902794055.1 uncultured Eubacteriales bacterium
CGGATTTTATGAGCGCGTCCTCGCCGAGCCCCGCCTCGGTAACGCCGAGATGCAGCGGATACGGCAGCTTTTGATGCGCCATGCGATACGCCTCAACGGTGGTCTTGGGGTCGGATGCCTTGAGCGACACCATGATATCCGAAAAACCATATTTTTCAAGCATTTCCGCATGCCGAACGGCGCTTATTACCATCGCCTCGGCGCAAACGCCGTATTCCTTTAAAAGCTCCTTTTCGAGCGAGCCGCCGTTCACGCCTATCCTTATCGGGATGCCGCGCTCCTTAGCGCAAAGCGCCACCGCGCGAACGCCCTCCTCCGAGCCGATATTGCCTGGATTTATGCGCACCTTGCTGACCCCCGCCTTCATCGCGCCTATGGCGAGACGGTGATCGAAGTGGATATCCGCAACGAGCGGGATATGGATATTTTTAATTATCTCGGGCAGCGCCTCAACGCAGCGCTCGTCATAGACCGATGAACGCACGATCTCGCAGCCGGCCCTTTCAAGCTCAAGTATCTGCGCTATGGTCGCGGCCGCATCCCTCGTGTCGGTATTGGTCATGGACTGAATGGTTACGGGTGCACCCGCGCCCATCGGCACGCCGCCCACATATACACGGTTTTTGCTCATAAACACCCCGATTGGTATTAGTGAATAGTGAAGAGTTGAGGATGGAATTCCCCCGAGGGGGAATTCCTTCATTTAATGGTCGGGGCCGTTTATTTCACCTCGATAATATGGCTCTCGTCCCACTCATGGGGCTCCTTCTCGGTGTCCTTATAGCCGATGGAGATGCCAATGCGGAAATCATAGCCCTCGGGAACGCCGAGCGAAGCGGCAAGCTGTTTTCCGCTTTCGCCCGCAAACGCGGCGGCGGGCATTCCGAGAATAACGGTATCCAGCCCCATCTCCTTGGCGGCGAGCGCAAGGTTTTCAACGGCGATGCCCGCATCCACGCCCACATAATTCCCTTCGGCGGCGAAGATGCCCACGAAGAGCGGCGGAGAGTAGAGGATGCGGCCTCCACGGGAGCGGATGCGCTCGGCAAAGGCCTCGTTTCCGCTTGCGATAACGCCCTCGAGCACGGCGGCGTTTATCCTTTCGATAGCTTCCTTATTCGTTACGAAAAGAAAGCGCTGCTCCTGCCTGTTCATCGCGGTGGGCGATGCAAGCGCCGCTTTTTTGAGCGCAGTAAGCTGCTCCTCCGTAAGCGGCGTATCCTTATAAGCGCGGATGGAGCTTCTTGAGAGAATGGCTTCGAGTACGGGATAATTCATTTTATTTTCCTCCGTTTCAAACAGAATTTCAAACATTTTGAATTTTTTGCGGGTCTGAGGCGGCTTGCTGCTGAGATATTATGCAGGCAGGTCTGCGCCGATGCCGCAACCATATTGTTTTATCCTATTATAGCACCGCTTTAGCGCGTTTTCAACGCAAGAAAGTGCCGAAAACGGCGCATCGAATCTTCCAAAACCCTGCATAAAACAGAACGGCGGCTAAAAAAGCAAAATGCGAGCCGCGCTTTGCGTTTTCGATTTGCTTTTGAAGCTTTTGCAAATTTTTCCGACGGATTTTTTGCCGTTTTTCGTTCCTTCAACGTATCAAGATCGCTTCTTTGGCGCAAGCTATAAATGCAATCGGATGAAAAAGGCGAAGCAGAGAAAGCAAGGAGGCGAAGAATATGAAGCTTTTTGGATTCGCAACGGGACTTGCGCTCGGCATGGCGGCCGCGGCGGCGAGCGTTTGCACCATGTACCCGGACGTACCCAGGCGCGTAAAGCGCGACACGAAGCATATCATGCGCACGGCGAAGAAGATGCTTTGACGGAACAAACATGAACGAGTTTTAGCTTGGCAGCATCTGTTGCCAAGCTAAAACATATCATACAAAAAATCCCCTGTTCTGTTTCTGCTATTTAATTATGCTGATCTGTTCAGTATTCAATATGGTGTCTCAGCAGCTATGCAGGACATTATCAATACTTACAAGTAATTCTTTCTGAAAACCGTTGCTTTCTACTTGAAACTCATTCACTAGAGCAATTACATCTTTATCCTCATAATAAGGCGGTTCAAGAATAAATTCTGCATTGTTGAAGTCTTTTAGCTCTGCATTGAATCTTTCTACAAGGTATTCTATACTTCCACATTCATCATTATCAATGCAATGAGTTGAACTGACTAACTCCGAAGCAGTCATGTTTTCAACCTTTGATTTACTATCACGCAGATTATTAATGAAAACATCAAATATGCCATTCAAACAGTTTTCATTGCTTTCATGCATTGGTAGACAATCCTTTAAGCTCTGCTTAAAGCATTCACTGGCTTGTTGCAGCTCATCTATTATCATAACAAGATGATTCTTGATATTGTTGACACAATCCGCAAGCTGACAGAAAGGTTTTTCCCTCAGTTTATCGTTCGCAATACCCGCAAACTTAACCACACATGCAATAAACTCTTCATTGCCATTAAGCGATTTTACAATGCAGTTTATTGTTTTTTCTTCAAGTGTTTTCATTATTAACCTCCTTGATATAAGCAGTCCGGTTCATTATGTTACAATGATAAACCGTGACCGAGAAATCTATTTTCATCCAATAGTTACATACTGATTTCCAAAATTACCTTACCTCGTTGCCGCCTGCGCCACGTTCAGCGCATGGTCGGAAACGCGCTCAAGGTCGGTCAGTATCTCAACGAACATCATGCCGATCTCAGGCGTACATTCGCCCTTTTCCATTCTTCTTATGTGCATTTCCTGGATGCGATCCACCTCGTCGTCAACGCCGTCCTCCATCGCCTCGATCTGCTCGATGCTAAGCTCGGATTCGCCATCGTAAAACACCTGGGTGTTTCGCACGAAATCAATAACCTTATCCGCAAGCCCCTTGAGCTCCTCCCTTGCGCCGCCGGAGAAATCGAGCCCCTGCTCCCTGATATGGCGAACGTAGCCCGCGATATTGTCCGCATGGTCGCCAATGCGCTCATAGTCGCAAATAACGTGGTGCATTCTGTCCACAATTCGCGCATCCGAGGGCGCAAGCCCCTGACCCGCGGCGGTGATCTTTATAAGCGCGTTGGTTATCGCATGGTTCAAATAGTCTATCGTTTCTTCGTTTTTTTCTATTGCACTGATATCGCTGTGCGACGGCGCCTTCTCCTGCGTGAGCAGCTTGCAGGAAAGCTCAAGATTGCGCTGCGCAAGCTCGTACATACGCGAAACCTCCTTCTGCGCCTGCGCTATTGCAACGGAGAGGGTGGCAAAATCGCTCGATTTGATATGGATGAGGCTGTTTGTTTTATCCTTATCCTCGCCTCGGATGATGAACCGCGCGAGCTTTTCAAGCAGGGGCAGCAGCGGGAAGATGATGATTGCAACCGCCACCTTCTCAAGCATATTGAACATGGCTATACGCCTGACCATATCCGGCCACGCCGCCTCGAACCAGCTTTCGATAGGAAGCAGCTTCCAGGTTATAACGAAGAATATCGCCGCAAAAACGTTGAAAAGAACGTGTATCGCCGCGGTGCGCTTTGCATCCTTGCTGCCGCCTATGGAGGTTGTGACCGCCGTTACGCATGAGCCGATGTTCATGCCGAGGATCAGGTAAACGACCTGCCCGAGGCTCGTTACCGCTCCCGCAAGCGCAAGCGCCTGAAGGATACCGACCGAGGCAGAAACGCTCTGCACCACCGCCGTAAACAGCGCACCCACGAGTATCGCGAGCAGGAAATTATTCTGGAAGCTCAAAAGCGCGTTTGTGAATGCGGGTTCGCGGGCGAGGGGCTCCATGTTGCCCTTCATAAGCGTCATGCCGATGAAGAGTATGCCGAGACCCGCGAGAATGCTTCCGCAATGATTTACGCTTTTATTCTTTATAAAAACTATCGCCGCAACGCCCACGAACGCGATTATCGAGGCAAATGACTCTATCTTGAGCGAGATAAGTATACCCGTTACGGTGGTACCGATATTTGCGCCGACTATAACGCCCGAAGCGCGGGTAAAGGCCATCAGCCCCGCGTCAACGAAGCCCACGGTCATAGCGGTGGTAGCGTTTGAGGACTGGATTATCGCCGTTACGAGCACGCCGATAAGTGCGCCCATAAGGCGGTTACGCGTTAGCTTTTCAAGAACCGTTTTGAGCTTTGCGCCGGCAAGGCTGCGAAGGCCGTCGCCCATCAGCCTTATTCCGTACAGGAAAAGCGCTATGCCCCCCGCTATGCCTGTCCAATTGGCAATCGTCATTTTTTGTTAACCTCCTGTTAACCTTCTTTTACTATTTCACATTTTTCCACAGATATCAGTTTATCAGAAAAACCTTGCGTTTTCAAGGGTTTTTTCATATATTTGCGTTGATTTGAACGCCCCTATCGTCCTGTTTCGAGTGTTCAATCAATATGTAAATGCGTAATGCTTCGTTTTTATTGCATTTGGGGTGAAAATATAGTATTATTTATAATGGGTGTGTTTGTTCAAAACGCATCCTCAACCCGAAAAAACGGAGGAAAAACCTTGCTTATCTCATCCATGCTGATCTTTGCCGTGCTTTTTGCGGCAGATCTTATAACCAAAGCCACCATCTGCCCCGCCGTTATCGAGGCGGGCGGCCTTATACCGTTCATTCCCGGGCTTATTCGCTTTGAATACGCGAAAAATACGGGCATGGCATGGGGAATGCTCAGCAATTCCACGCTGATACTGACGCTTATTTCGCTCGTTACCTGCATCGCGCTTGGCTTTTTCATCTTCAAAATGCAGAAAAAGATGCCCACGAGCATCCGCCTTGCGCTGCTTCTGATACTCGCGGGCGCGGCAGGCAATCTCTTTGACCGCGCTTTTCTCGGCTTCGTTCGCGATTTTATCGCGTTTGATTTCATCAGCTTCCCGATCTTCAACTTTGCGGACAGCTGCGTTACCGTTGGCGGCATATTGCTCGTGGTTTCCCTTATCTTCACCAAGGGCGGAAGAGAGTTTTATAAGAATTTTGAGAAGCTTTTCGAGGGAAAACCCAAGGAAAAAGCGGATAAATCGCCCGCCGAGGACGGAAAAGGCGAATGAGCGAACTCGATAAAAAAACCGAATATGAGCTTGAGGATATCGAGCTTGACGATGCGGAAGGCGCGGAACAAGCGGCGCTCGAGCTTACCCTTACTCTTACCGTTGAAGCGGGCGGCTCTCGCTTGGATGCGTACATAGCCGAGCATACCGACTTCACTCGCTCGGCGGCGCAGCGGCTTATCGAATCGGGCGCGGTGACGGTGGACGGCGAAGTTAAGAAGCCGAAATTTACCGTCAAGGCGGGAAGCGTTATCTCCATCACTCCCCCGCCGCCCGAGCCCGTGGAGCTTGCGCCGGAGGATATCCCCATAGATATCGTGTATCAGGATGCGGATATCGCGGTCATAAACAAGCCCGTCGGCATGGTGGTGCACCCCGCGGCGGGCAACCCGAGCGGCACGCTCGTGAACGCGATAATGTTTCATATCAAAGACCTTTCGGGCATCGGCGGCGAGATACGCCCCGGCATAGTGCACCGAATAGATAAGAACACCTCGGGGCTTCTCGTTATCGCAAAAAACGATGCGGCGCATAATTTTCTTGCAGACGAAATGAAAACGCACGCCGTCAGCCGCGTGTACTATGCGCTCGTTGAGGGCAATCTCCGCGAGGACAGCGGCACCGTGGATGCGCCGATAGCGCGACACAGGATGGATAGAAAGCGCATGGCGGTGGTGCAGGGCGGAAGAAACGCCGTTACCCATTGGCAGGTGGCGGAACGCTTTGGAACAAGAACGCTGCTTCGAGTTGAGCTTGAAACGGGCAGAACGCATCAGATAAGGGTACACATGGCGTATATAAATCACCCGATAGTGGGCGATGATGTTTACGGCAGCGCGAAGAACGAGCTGGGCTTTCACGGTCAGGCGCTCCATGCCGCTGAGCTGCGCCTCACCCACCCGCGCACGGGCGAAAAGATGACTTTTCACGCGCCCCTGCCGGAAACCTTTGAAAGGGCGCTTGAGAAACTACGAAAGCGCCGAACCGAATAAAAACGATACAGCAGGGAGAAACCGATATGAAAACGATAATTCTTAATGCAAGCCCAAGAAAGAACCGCAGCACCGCCGAAATGCTGCGCTCATGCGCGGAGGGCGCGCGCTCGGTCGGCTCGGAGGTTGAGTACGTCGACCTTTTCGATCTGAGCTTCACCGGCTGCAAAAGCTGCCTTGCCTGCAAGCGCAAGGGCGCGGAGAGGTGCAAATGCTATATAAAGGACGATCTTTCGCCGCTGATAGAGCGCATTTTCGAGGCCGATGCGCTTATAATCGGCTCGCCCATCTACCTTGGAAACGTTACAAGCTGCGTTTTCTCGCTGATGGAACGCCTGCATTTCTGCGCGCTCAGCTACGACGATTATTCAAGCTATTTCAAGGGCAAGGTCAATTTCGGCGCGGTCCTTACGATGAATGCGGGCAGGGATATCTATGAAAAATGGTATGAAAAGAGCATGGAAAAGCAGCTTGCCTCCTTCCGTGCGCTGAACGGGCGCTTCGAGCTTCTGCCCTGCTGCGACACGCTGCAGGTCGACGATTACTCCAAGTACAATATGGCGGGCTTCAACGAGGCGCATAAGAAGCAAGTGCATGAAAAGCAGTTCCCGCTCGATCTTGAAGCGGCGTTCAGGCTCGGCGCAAGGCTCTGCTCGGAAAACGCCGAGTAAGGAAGGGAAAACCCATGAAAAAAGGCGAAAAAGTTGAAAAAGTTGAAGGAGTCGAAAGCGGCGGCATTAGCGAGCTGCTCGAGTTTCTTTGCGAAAACCGCATCCTCTATGCGGCAACAAAGGGGCTGGACAAGCTTCCGAAGGTGCATCCGATCGAGTTCCTTTTCGAGCAGGACGGCGGGCTGTATTTCGCTCTGCCCAAATGCGAAGCGTTTTACGGCGAATTGAGCCTTTTTCCGCTTCCGATGCTCTGCGCCGCTGATGCAAAAAGCCGCCGTGTGCTGACCCTGCGCGGCGAGGCGGTGTTCACCGAGGATGAAGCGATCATCGACCGCTGCCTTGAAGCAAGCGCCGCGCTCAAAAAAAGGTGGGCTTCCGAGAAAAATATGCTTATCGCGTTCTTTCTCAAAAAGGCGGAGGCGGTTTTCACCTCCCTTGACGGCGGCGGGGCAACCGTAATTTCGCTCGGAACGCCCGAAACCGCGCTTATCGGCATCACGCTGAAAAAGGATACGGAGCTGCGGGACAGGCTTATAAAGCTTATGGAGCGCCGCGAAGCCGAGCCGCCCGAAACCGAGGGCGAAGCCGCGCTGTTTTCGCAGAAGCTCTACGACGGCGCGCTGATGTATTTCGCCGAAACCGCCAAGGCGCTCTGGCCGCGCATGGATATTCGCCCGATCGAGCGCAGCGCGCTGTTTGAGACCTACGATGAGCGGGAAAAGTTCACCGCGCTTGCAAAGAAGCTCATCGGCAACGCCTCTATTGATAAGCCCGAGGACATCACGCATTATCTGAATAAGGAAACGCTTGCGGAGCTTAATAAAAAGGCTTCGGATATCGGCGAATGAAAGGTAGGGTTAAACCTTTATGAATATCATCGACACCACCCCCTTCATGCTCTCCTGCTTCGATTCGGGCGCTTTCAGCCTTGCGAAATGGGAGGATTACATGGATTCGCATATCCCCGGCGCGAAAAAGCTCTGCTTAGACGATCTGAACGAGACCTTGGCGGCGGGCTTTTCGTGGGAGCAGGACTTTCTGCCCGTTTTGAACGGCGTTTTCGAGAGCGAAGAAAAGCGCGAAAAGGCGCTTCGCTCGTTTTACGCCGTTACGGAAAACCTCGACGCGCGGCTGAAAAAGCGCTTTCATAAAACCGTTGATGCCGATCTCATTCTCTATCTCGGCCTCGGAAACGGCGCGGGCTGGGTAACGCCCGTGAACGGCCGCGAGAGCGTGCTTTTCGGCATCGAGAAGATAATCGAGCTCGACTGGTGCAATTTGGATGCGATGAACGGGCTTATCCTGCATGAGCTCGGGCATCTCTACCACCGTCAGCACGGGCGTTGGCTCAATAAGCCCGAATCGGGCGCGGACAGTTTCATTCTTCAGCTCTTTACCGAGGGCATTGCGATGGTTTTCGAGCAGGAGCTTGCGGGCGGCGCGGAGTATTACCACCAGTACGACGGCGAGTGGAAGGCGTGGTGTGATGAAAACGCCGAGCATATCAAGCAGTCGTTTTTCAACGATCTAAGCGGTATGACGAATGAAAATCAGCGCTATTTCGGCGATTGGGCGCTCTTTGAGGGGCGAGGCGACACTGGCTACTACCTCGGCGCACGATTCGTGCGTTTCCTTATGCGCCGCGCCGAGTTCGACGAGCTGATCCGCTTCGAGCTTCCCGAGATAAAGCGCGGGTTTGATGAATTCATGCTTTTTAAGCTTGAGGGCGATCGTCCTTTGCACGGGAATTCGGAGGAAAATGTTATCGAGAAGGAGCGGAAAGCCATGCTTGTTTCCGAACTGAAAAAAGAAACTCTTACACCCGAACTCGTGGACAGGCTGCTGTTTAACGGTCTTGAGGACGGCGGCAAAAGTGCGGACTGTATTATGATCCTCGGAAGCGGCAAGGCGGCGAAATACCGCGTTCCCGCTGCTGTTGCGGCGTATAAAAGCGGCCGCGCGCCCAAGCTTCTTCTAAGCGGCGGCGTGGTTCGTGATTTTCCCGAGGGAAGGATGAATGAAGCCGAGAATATGCGCCTTCGCGCGCTTGAGCTCGGCGTTTCAGACGATGACATCATCCTTGAAACCGAATCGCAAAACACGGTTGAGAATATGCTCTGTTCCCTGCTCTGCCTTCAGCGCGCGCTGCTGATAAGCCGCGTGAAGCGGGTGCTTCTCGTTACAAGCGCGTATCATATGCGAAGAAGCCTCGCAATCGCGCGCTGTCTTTTTCCCGCGCATATCGAGGTGCTGCCCTGCCCTGCGAACGATACCAACACAAGGCGGGATAATTGGATGAATAACGATGCGGGAAGGCGTAGGGCGCTGGACGAAGCGGCCAAGGTCATTGACGGCGTTCAGACGGAGCTTTTCCCCGATTTCAAGATCTGATAAGGACGGTTTTTTGAGCATGGATATTAAGCGGATAGACGGCTATAACGACGGCAGATTTTCAAAAACCGTGCTCGATCAGCACGGCGCGTACCTTATCGATGATGAGCCGTATGAAATAGAGATAATCAGCGAGACCGATGCGCTCGTTCGCGGAAGGGACCCTTCCGCATACGAAGAGCTCATCGAGTATTTTCGCTTTCACGCGCCGCATATCCACCGCTTTTTCGATGAAGCGGGCGCGACGGTCGCGGAGTTCCCCGCTCCCGAGCTTGTGCGCGTTAGGCTTGAAAATATTCAGCCCTCACAGTTCTTCATAGATGAAACCAAGCTTGCGGCGGTCGAAAGCTTTATTCGCGGCGAAGAGGATATCATCATCCAGGTCAAGCCCTACGGCGAAAGGTTCATCTCGCTTGACGGGCATACGAGGCTTTATCACGCGGTCCAAAGCGGGTTCAGTTCGGTTCGGGCGGTCGTGAGCGATACCGACGAATGGGTGTTTCAATTCGTTCGGGAAGCGGAGCGAAGAGGCATAACAAAGCCCCATGACATGGTTCTTCTGACCCATGAAGAATACGCTGTCGAATGGGACGAATACTGCGATTCCGTTTTCGCGCAGCAGAGTGAATAGGCTTCCCAAAGTGAAAAGGAGTAAAAAATGAAGGAAAGAATGAAGCTGATACTCGATGCCTTCTACGGGCATAATTCTCCCGATATGGCAAGCCGCGTTTTCGGTTTTGCTGCGGGCATAGCCTACGATGCGCTCGTGATCGCGCCGAGCTATTCGCCCTATCATCTTCAGATGGAGCGCTTCTTTAATGTAACGACGCTCCGCGAGGGCGCGTACCATTGCGGCTATTATCTTGAAAACGCCGATCTGAAGCTCGCCTGGATAAAGAGCGCGGCTTCGGCGGGAAACCTTATAGACCATCTTGCGAGCTGCGCCGCGCTTTCATTCAAAAAGCTTATCTTCATAGGCGCGGTCGGCGCGCTCAAGGCGGAATTCCGCCTCGGCGATATATGCACCCCGAGCTATTCGCTTTCCGGCAGTCAGGCGGATGCCTTTTTGATAAGGGATTCCATACGCGAAACCGCACTTTTTGAAAAGGTCGAGCCCGATAAAGCCTTTACCGATGCTGTCATCGCGCTTGGGAAGGCGCGGGGGCACGATATCCGCAGGGCAGGCGTTTTCTGCACCCCCTCGATCGCGCTTGAGTACCTGCACCTTGACGAGATACGCACTTCGGGTGCGGACCTTATCGAGATGGAGACCGCCTCGTTCTATCTGATGGCGGAGCTTTTGGAGATACCCGCGATAGCTCTCTTGGTGATTTCCGATAATTCCGCTTCGGGCGTTCCGCTCGTTGGGCGCACGGAACAGCAGCAGGAGTATTTCAACGAAAGAAAGCTTACCGTTTTCCCCGATATGATAATGGCCGTGGCGGGGATGCGGTGAAAATATGCGCAGGATAATGCGTAAGTTAAGGAGACAATATGATAATCCACGATTTCGACAACCAAACCGAACCCATCATCTCCCCCGAGCATTTTTACGGCCCCAAGAAGCATTTAGTCGATAAATGCCTTATCATCTTTTCAAAGGTCATCCACGACTATATGCTCGATACCTACGACTGCGCCGTTATCGGCGAGATATACGCCTGCAACGGCTCTATCAATATCTACGCCTTCGAGCATGAGGGCGAGCGCATCGCGTTCTATCTTTCGGTCATCGGCTCCGCGGGCGCTTCGGGCTGCTGCTTTGTGGCGCATTGGCTCACGGGCGCGACCAAGTTCATAATGTTCGGCTCCTGCGGCAGTCTTGACCGCGATAAAACCTACGGAAAGTTCATAATCCCGACCGAGGTTTACAGGGGCGAGGGCGCTTCCTATCTCTACGCGCCGGCTTCGGATTATCTCGGCGTTAAGAACGCGGAGCGCGTTGCAAAGATTTTCGGCGAGCTCGAGCTGCCCTGCGTTTCGGGCAGGGTTTGGACGACCGATTCGATGCTTCGCGAGACCGTCGGCCTCGTTCAAAGGCGCAGGAGCGAGGGCTGCATCGCGGTGGAGATGGAGCTTGCGGGCGTGCAGGCCGTTTGCGATTTCTACGGGCTTGAACTCTACAACTTCCTTGAATCGGGCGACGTGCTGGCTGAAAGCGGCTACGAAAAGGAAGGGCTCAGCGGCGCGAACCACAATCTGGGCAAGCTGATGATAGCGCTTGAAATTGCAAAGAGGATATGATTTTTTAATACGCCGCGAGGTCTTAAATGGATGCTTTGATAATTGAAAACGCGATAGCTTATATCGAGGAGCTGTTCCGCGCGAATGCGGACGGGCACGATGCCGCTCATTCCCTGCGCGTTTATAAAAACGCCCTGCGGATCGCGCGCGCCTACCCCGAATGCGATGAGCAGGCGGTGGCTCTTTCGGCGCTTCTGCACGATGCGGACGATCACAAGCTTTTTTCTACCGAAAATAACGCCAATGCGCGGCGTTTTCTTGCTTCGCAAGGACTGGACGAGGGCGGCATCGAGCGGATATGCGCTATAATAAACGGCGTTTCGTTTTCTAAAAATCGCGGCAAACGCCCCGAAACCCTTGAGGGGATGATCGTTCAGGATGCGGACAGGCTGGATGCGCTCGGTGCGGTCGGTATCGCGCGAACCTTCGCCTACGGCGGCAAGCACGGCCGCTCGCTCGAGGCTTCGCTTGAGCATTTCTACGATAAGCTTCTGCTTTTGAAGGACGAGATGAACACCGCCGAAGCCGCAAGGCTCGCCAAGGAGCGGCACGATTATCTCTTGGGGTTTATCGAGCGGTTTAAGGAAGAAACGGGAGCGGAGGAAAACGAAGTACGGGTAAGATTCTATGATGAAGTTCCCGAAAACCTTCTGAAATTCGCGGTAATTATCGCAAGATCGGGCGGCAAATGGGTGTTTTGCAGGCACCGCGAGCGCGAAACCTTCGAGGTGCCGGGCGGGCATCGCGAGGAAGGCGAGAGGACGGCCGACACCGCGCGGCGCGAGCTTTACGAGGAAACGGGCGCGGTGAAGTTCAGCCTCACCCCCGTTTGCTTCTACTCCGTTACCATGCCCGATAAATTCGACGGCAGGGAGACCTTCGGAGCGCTTTTCTACGCGGAAATCGAGGAATTTGAAAGCGAGCTGCACAGCGAGATAGAGCGCGTTTTCCTTTTCGACGAGCTGCCCGAAATCAAAGCTTGGACATATCCGCTTATACAGCCGAAGCTGATAGAGGAAGCGAAAAGGCGCGGGATATGCTGAAGGAGAACCGATATGGAAAAAGTTGAATTTACAAATATGTGCATGATCACGGACGGAAGCAAGGTCGTGGTCATCGACAGGCAAAAGAAGGATTGGCCGGGCATAACCTTCCCCGGCGGTCACGTTGAGCGGGGCGAATCCTTCACCGACGCCGTGATACGCGAGGTCAAGGAGGAAACGGGGCTGACGGTCCGCGCCCCTCGGCTCTGCGGTATCAAGGATTGGTATGAAAATGGCTGCCGTTTTGCCGTGCTTTTCTATAAAACAAGCCTTTTTGAAGGGGAGCTTGTTTCATCAAAGGAGGGTGAGGTTTGGTGGGAGGAGCTTGAAAACCTTCCGAAGCTCAAGCTCTCGCTCGATATGGGGGATATGCTCCGCGTTTTCACCGAGGACGATCTAAGCGAATTTTTCTACCGTTTGCAGGACGGCAAATGGGTTTATGATCTGAAATAATTTTGAAAGGGAAATGTTATGGATAAAGAAACGATGGTCAAAAACTCCCCCGCGCTCAAAAAGGGCTACGGCATCTTCGGCAAGGCATACGGGGTGATGCTTGAAAACGACCTGCACTCCCCCGCCTCGATAGATCATGCGCTGCTGCGCGAGATGGTGCTTTTGGACGATGATTCCGCGCCGTATCTCTATTCGAGCGTGCGCCGATACGATATGAAAAAGCACGAGCTGTTTGAGTTTTCACAGCAATTCGCGGGGCGCAGCGAGCGTGAAACGATACAAAACGCCGCCGAGTTCACGCGGAAGATCGCCTATTCCTACGACGTGGATTTCAAGGATATGCTCTTCGGCGGCACGGAGGCGCAGATACTTGAGCGCGGCACCGATTGGTGCGCGGATATGGCGCGCGTGGGCGCGGTGCTGCTCGGCTGCCTCGGCATACCGTGCCGGATAGTGCATCTTATCGACACAACGCGGGCATACAACGGACACGTTGTTTGCGAGGCGTTCTATGAAAACCGGTGGGGCGTTGTGGACTTTATACACGGCTATGTTTTTTACGACAGCGCGCCGATAAGCGCATACAGGCTTTTATCGGATAAGACCGCGCTCATGGAATACCCCGATGAATACCGCGATCTCTACTCCGCCGCCGCCATCAGCGAATACGATCCGACGGACGAAGAAAACGATTACACCGTTTCGAGGCCGAACGACTACTGTATGAAGCTCATCTATTCGGAGGATAAATTCCGCTGGCTGATGGGCGAGGACGAGGAATAAGGAATATGAGGAAAGAGAACACCGCCGAGAGATATTACCGGCATGAATTGAACGCTTTATTGATCGCCATGCTTTTTTATGATCTTATTGCAGCGGTGATCGTCTTTTTCCGCGTTCTCTCCGCTGACGGTTCAAACGCTGTGATATTTGGCGAAGCATGGTTTTGGCTGCTTGCTTTCGGTCTTTTTCCCATCCTTTGTCTGCCGGGCCTTGTGTATGCATTTTTCCGATACAGGCATTATAAAAGCGCCGAGCTTGTGAACGTTCAAAGGGTGAAGCTCGATCAAACGGACACCGTCTGGCGCAACCTTGTCGGCTTCCGCATAGAGGTGCGTATGGACTCAATGGAGTATCGGACGGTAACTAAGCATGTTTTCTCAACCGGGCCTTTCTTCTGCAACCGGCTCGATGATTACGTCGGCAAGACCGTTGAAGTGGGCTATGACGAAAAAACGGGCGAATGGATAGTTTTCTGCCTTGAATAAACAAATAAACAGCAAGATAATAACTCGGGAGCGTTAAAAATGAAAAAACTCACCAAAGAAGAAATACTGAAAGAGCTTGAAAAGCCGAACGGCTCTGCGGAGCTTGCATCGAATGAGCGGATAGACAAAAACGCGCTTTTAAAGGACACCGCCGAGCTTTTCATCGAGCGCGGGCTTGGAAGCGCCCTACTCGTTCGCCTTGCAAAAAGTAAGCCCCTGCTCATAAAAATGAGCGAAAATGCGGCTTTGACCGCTGCGGTTCGCGAGGCGCTTTGCCATGAATCCCCCAAGCTTCGGCGCAACGCCGCAAGGCTTATCGGCGCGTTTTCAAGAAGCGAATCCGATGCCCTTCTTGTGATCAAGCGGCTGAAAAACGAGGAAACGCGCTTCGTTCGCCCGTCGCTCCTTCTTGCGCTCGGCTCCATCGGCGGTGAAAAGGCCGAGGCCGCGCTCGCTTCCTACACCCCCGCGCCCCCCGCGGATGAGAGCGAAAAGAAGCATTATGAGGAAGAAGTCGAGGCGCTCAAGCTCGCCCGTGCCGCCTGCATGAAGCATGAAAAGCATGAGTTCACGGGGCTTGACGCGGAGTATGAGATCGAGCTTGCCGCGCCCGATCGGCTCACAAGCCAGCTCGCAAAGGAGCTGGACGAGCTCGGGATCGAGTGCTTCGACGAGCGCCGCGCAAGTTTGAAGGTGAAAACGCATGATTATCTCGGCTTGTTCAATGCGCGCTGCTTCTCCGAGGCGCTTTTCACGGTCGGAAATCTTGAAAAGCTCACCGCTGAAGATGCGGCGAAGGCGTTTGCCGCGTTCGTGCCCGAATTTATGAAGAGCACCCATGCGGGCGAGCCGCCGTACCGCTACCGCATCGAGCTTCGCAGCGACAAGAAGGCGGACGGCGACACCACGGCGTTCAAAAAGGCGCTGCGCGATGCGCTGGACGAGGGCGGCCTGCTCATCAACTCGCCCTCGGATTACGAAATTGAGCTTCGCATAGATGATTCCCCCTCGGGTGCAAGGCTTTATCTGAAGCTTTTCACCGTTCGGGACGAGCGTTTTTCCTACAGAAAGCAGAGCATTCCCGCCTCGATGAACCCCGCGACGGCGGCTGCGGTGCTGCGCTTTGCGGAGGACTATCTAACGGTGAACGCGCGGGTTATCGACCCCTGCTGCGGCAGCGGAACGCTGCTTATCGAGCGCGGTCTTCTCTCCCCCTGCGATTCGCTGACGGGCGTGGATATAGCGCATAAGGCGATAGACGCGGCGCGAATGAACGCGGATTCGGCTGCGCTTAAATACGGCATAAAGCAGGCGAAATTTATCTGCAACGACATACTGCGCTTCGAGGTCAAGCGCCCCTACGACGAGCTTATCTGCAACCTGCCGTTCGGCAACCGCGTGGGCGATCACTCCTCTTGCGAAAAGCTCTATACCGGACTTCTTGATAAGCTGCCGAAGCTTCTTCGCAGCGGCGGCACCGCCATCCTCTACACGATGGAGTTCACTCTTTTAAAAAAACTTATCCGTGAAAGAGCCTGCCTCGAGCTCGTTTCCCAAGGGCGCACCGAGGCGGGCGGACTTACGCCGATGATATTTATTATAAAGGTGAAATAGCGGGAAAGCGCCGCGCCGCGCGGAAGGCGAGCGAAGCGATACTCCGCGCGGCTTTGCCTGAACGAAAAGCATAATATGAATGTTTATTTTATAAACAAAGAAATGCCGCGAAAGAACGCAGCCGTTCCTTCCGGCATTTCTTTATCAATTCCCGAGAAAGTCTGATCAGCATACTTCACCCCATTCTCATCGAACCGCTCAACAAATTTTACATTTTTGTTATAGTCATGCTCGTTATAGCCCTCAATAACGGTCTAATAAGGTTTGCTCCTGCCTTTTTCAGCTTCAGTTTCAAGAAAAAGCAGTACGCAACAGGCATACAAGCAAGCGCCAACGGAAGTGCAAATATCGCTATGAGCGCAGTTATAAGTTTTTTTCCATTGGCTTTCCTTCCATTAATATTTGGGTAACGGTAAGATGTCCGTTCCTCAGCAGTCACATTCAATTGGAAATAAGCTTTTTGAGTTCGGCAATAATTTTCGTGTTATTATCTCCTACCACATAGAAAATGAAATCACCCTTCTCCTCCACGGTGGATTTCATTATGATTTCGTACTGCTCGGGGCTGTAATCCTCGGCAACGCTTGCAGCACGAAGCAGCCTTGCCGCCAAGTAGTTTTTAAGCTCTTCCTTATATCCATCGTCCTCAAGCTCGAATACCGCGACCTCATCGGCGCGGGTGGCATCGGAAGAGAGCCAAAGCTCATACGCCTTGAGCTTGCCCGTGTCTATTCCGAAAACGTCCTCAACAAGCTCGCCATCGGCCTTCTCCATTTTGGGCAGAGCTTCGATGCTATTCATCACGAATTCGCAAATCGCCTTGGGGCTATCAAGCTTCGCTTCGACGGCTTTCGTCTCCTCGGGAAGCTCCGTCTGCTTTGCGGCATCGTTCGTTGCCTCGGGAGCGTGAGTTACCGCATTCTTTTCATTATCGTTTTTATTGCAGCCCATAAAGGCGGCCATCGCGAAAACCAATGCGGCGGCAAATGCCATTATTCTTTTAGCTCGCATACGCGCCGACTTTTCCTTATTATTTGAAAGTTTCATTCTTTTCTCCTTTACTGAACGCTTCCGTTCGCCGTATTGAAGGTTTTGGTTATTTGGTTGCTTGCGTTTATAAACTCTATCTTCCCCGTTGAGCGGTTGAGCCTGTAATTGACGTAATGAACGTTGTATGCAATCTCGCCAGAATACAGGGGCTTGAAGAATTCGCCACTAACGTCAAAATACTGCGATGCTCGCAGCGATTTGCCCTCAAGCACCGAAACATCCGCTTCGGGGTAGCCGTCCGCCTCCCTCGATCTTATGGTGAAGCCGAAGAAGGTCAGCTTCTTTCCGCCTCTGCACCACGAAGGATCGGCATATCGCCATTCGTTGTTCCACTTGAAAACGGTCCATTCATGAACTGCATTATCGCCCCTTCTAAGGCCGTGCACCGTGAGGGAATCGATTCCAAGCTGGCAAAGAAGGAAGTTATAGCCTCTTGCAAAGCCGTAGCATACGCCGATATTATCCATCATGGCGGTTACGCTGTGGCGATATACGTGCGGCGAAGTCCTGTCTCCGGGTATCACGTGGGAATCATTGTAAATAAGCCTTGAGGTAAAATCCTTGAACAGGCTAAGCACCTTCATTATCGTGGTGTCGCTCTGAACAACCGGCGAAAGCAGGAAATCCACCCTGTTTTCAAAGCGCCTTATCTGCTGAAGATGCTGCTCGTAGTTCGAGGTTGTGTACTGCCAGGTTATCCTGCTTCCGCTTGTTTGGATGGTCGTATCGGTAACATCGATAAAGAATACCGGAAAGTACATATCGATAACGCGCCAAAGGTTCGGGAACGAGCCCATACCGCTCGGGATATCGACATAGTTATCGCCCGAAAAGAATGCGACTGCGACTCTTCTGTACATCTCCCTGTCGCCCGGTGTCATGAGCCCGAGTATCTCCTCAGGGATCGCAAAATAATCATACCGAACGTTTATTGGCAGAACGATATCCCTAAACCGCTCCGAAAGGCTGTTCCCCGTCGGCACGGGCGTGGGAGTGGGCTCTGCGGTGGGCTTGGGCGTTGCTGTCGGCGCGGCCGTCGGCTTGAGCGTTGCAGTCGGTGCAGCCGTTGGCTTGGGCGTTGCTGTCGGCGCAGCCGTTGGCTTGGGCGTTGCTGTCAGCGCGGCCGTCGGCTCGGGAACGGGCGTTGCCGTCGGCTCTTCGGTCGGTTCTTCGGTGGGCTCATCCGTCGGTTCATCGGTGGGCTCGTCGGTTGGCTTATCCGTCTGCACAGGCTCGGTCGGAACATCGGTTTGAGAGAGGCTCGCCGACTCTGTTACGGCCTCTGTCGGAAGATCCGTCGGTGCATTGGTGGACTCGCCCGGCACCTCGCTCTCGGGCGGCTCCGTGCCGTCTTCCGATTTGCTCTCATCGGTCACTTCCTGCGCGGCAACGCTTACACCATTGGCCGTATTCGACGGTTCTATCCCCGGATGCTCAATTCTGCTGCATGACGCAAGTGGAAAAATCGCCGCTGACATCAGCACAGTCAGCAGCAGTAATAATGTTTTTCTATAGAGTTTATTCATTCAAGTATATTAACTCCTTGGATTTTTATCATGCAATAACTGTTGTTCGCATTCCCTACGCCGAAGCCGCTTCCACAAAAAGCTCGGGGCTAAGGTTTAGGGCGATACATATCTCGCGAAGCTCATCCGCATAAAGCCTGCGCTCGCCGCTCAGCATGGCGGAAAGCTCGGCAAGGCTCATGCCGCAACGCGCCGCAAGCGCCGAGATATCGATCCCGTTTTCAATTATATAGGCTCGCAGTTTTTCAAAAACTCGCATGATGCGCTCCACAAATTACAGTTATTCTTGAACATTCTAATACTATCACAGTTTTTCGTGTATGTCAAGGCAAATTTACAGAATTTCTGCTCCGAAACGGTTTACTTTTTCCCGATTTGGTGTATAATTATCTGCGGCGGAGGTAATTTGCTTTGAGGTATGAGATAGGCAGCAGGATAAAGAAATACCGCGAACGCGCGGGCTTGAGCCAGCTTGAGCTTGCCGCGCTTTTGGGCGTGTCAAACAGCCGCATCTCCAACTGGGAGCAGGGCTTGAACCGCCCCGATGCGGATATCCTTGCCGCGCTCTGCCGCGCCCTTCGCTGCTCGCCGAGCGAGCTTTTGGACGTTCACCTTGCGCCCGGGGAGTATTCCGAAAAGGAAAGAAGGCTTATCGAAGCATACAGGGAGCGGCCAGAGATGCAAAAGGCCGTGGATATTCTGCTTGGACTTGAGAAGAACGGCTGAGGGCGGTTCTTCATTTTTTGTAAATTTGCGGGAAAGCGCCGTTCGCCGCGCGGAAGGCGAGCGAAGCGAGAGCGGAAGTGCGGCGCGGGCGCGGCAAGCATAAAAAAAGTGCGCCGAGCCTATGAAAACGGCTCGACAAGCGGACAAAAGGACTCAACATGCGGCCGAGGCGGGCAAAATGCGTAAATATATCCGTTTTTTGGCGAAAAAAGCCTTGAAAAAGCTTGATTTAGGATTGACAAATGCTTTTCGCTGAGTTAAAATAAGCAGAACGCCCCCATTTGGGGGGCTTTATTTGAGTTGAAGTTTTGAGAGTACGGCTCCGCTTCTCTCAAGCTTAAAAAATACAAGGAGGCTCTTAAAATGCGCGTCAAGATCACACTCTCATGCAGTGAATGCAAGCAGAGGAACTACAATACCTTCAAGAACAAGAAGAACGATCCCGACAGGATCGAGATGAACAAGTATTGCCGTTTCTGCCGCAAGCACACGCTCCATAAGGAATCCAAGTAAGGAGTTTCATTATGGCTAAGAATGCAGAAAACGCTGTTAAAAAGCAGGAAACCAACTTCTTCGGCAAGGCCGTGAACTGGTTCAAGAACATCGGCACCTACTTCAAGGAAGTGTTCGCCGAAACCAAGAAGCTCACCTGGCCCACCAAGAAGGAACTTATCAACTACACCATCGCGGTCATCGCGTTCGTGGCATTCATGGCGCTTTTGATCTGGGTTCTCGACCTTATCTTCAGCAACGCCATCTCCGCTCTTGCCAACATCAAGATCGGCGGCTAATGAGGTCATCGCATGACGGATGAAGTAAGGACTCATTATGGGGACGATACCCCTTTGGATGCCCGCTGGTATGTTGTCCACACCTACTCCGGCTATGAAAACAAGGTCAAGGAAGACCTTGAAAAGACCGTTGCGAACCGCAACCTTCAGGATCTCATCCTCGAGGTGAAGTATCCCACGGAGCAGGTTACGGAGTTTAAAGAAGGCTCCAAAAAGCCCCGCACGGTGGAGCGCAAGGTGTACCCCGGCTACGTTATGGTCAAGATGATCATGACCGACCGCACCTGGTACGTTGTTCGCAACACCACCGGCGTTACCGGCTTTGTTGGCCCCGGAAGCAAGCCCATCCCCCTCACCGATGAGGAAGTCACCGCGATGGGCGTTGAGCGCATTCAGCTCGAGATGGACGTTGAGATCGGCGAGACCGTTCGCATCATCTCCGGCGCGTTTGCGAATTTCATGGGCGAAGTTACCGCCGTCGATCCCGAGAAGCAGACCGTTACGGTCGTTATCTCGCTGTTCGGCAAGGAAACGCCCTGCGAGCTGGATTTCGTTGAGATCCAGAAGCTTTAACGGAAGCATAAACCGTTTTCACCCCGTATGTATTCCGCTTTTGCGGTTTGCATAGTGGGAGGAAGGGCTTTGCCCTTACCGCTCGCACCACATTATATTTAGGAGGAAATTATCATGGCAAAGAAGATTACCGGCTTTGTCAAGCTGCAGATCCCCGCAGGTAAAGCCACCCCTGCACCGCCGGTCGGCCCCGCACTCGGTCAGCACGGCGTAAACATCATGGGCTTCTGCAAGGAGTTCAATGAGCGCACCGCCAAGCAGGCAGGTCTGATCATCCCCGTTGTTATCACGGTTTATCAGGATCGCTCGTTCTCTTTCATCACCAAGACCCCGCCCGCATCCGTTCTTATCAAGAAGGCTTGCGGTATCGAAAAGGGCGCTCCCACCCCCGGCAAGACCAAGGTTGCAAAGATCACCAAGGCGCAGGTCAAGGAGATCGCCGAACTCAAGATGCCCGACCTTAACGCGGCAAGCGTAGAGGCTGCCATGAGCATGGTTGCCGGCACCGCGCGCAGCATGGGCGTTGACGTCATCGACTAAGCGAGGTACTTATTATGAAGCATGGAAGAAAGTATAACGAAAAGCTTGCTGTTTTCGATAAGCAGAAGCTGTATGATCCCGAAGAGGGCCTCGAGGCCGTTCTTGCGACCGCAAGGGCGAAGTTCGATGAGACCGTTGAAGCTCATATCCGCCTGGGCGTTGACTCCCGCCACGCAGACCAGCAGGTTCGCGGCGCTGTAGTTCTGCCCCACGGCACCGGTAAAACCGTTCGCGTTCTCGTTTTCGCAAAGGGCGACAAGGCTCGCGAAGCTCAGGAAGCGGGCGCCGATTTCGTAGGCGATGAAGATCTGGTTCAGAAGATCCAGAAGGAAAACTGGTTCGGTTTCGACGTTTGCGTCGCGACCCCCGATATGATGGGCGTCGTCGGCCGCATCGGTCGCGTTCTCGGTCCCAAGGGTCTCATGCCCAACCCCAAGAGCGGCACCGTTACCATGGAAGTTGCAAAAGCTATCTCCGACATCAAAGCAGGTAAGGTCGAGTACCGTGTTGACAAGACCAACATCTGCCATTGCCCCGTCGGCAAGGTAAGCTTCGGCAAGGAAAAGCTCGGCGAGAACCTCGCCACGCTTATGGACGCCATCATCAAGGCAAAGCCCGCTGCGGCGAAGGGTACCTACATTAAGAGCCTCGTACTCTCCACCACCATGGGCCCCGGCGTTAAGTTCAACGGAATGAAGTTCTGATCTTAATACCACGAAATTTCAAACGGAGCAGGCAGCCGCCCGCTCCGTTTTCCTTTTCGCACGGTCTTTCCCATAGTCCATTCCCCGCTTCCCACGGCGGCGGTTTCTTTTTATATCGGCGCAAATAAAAAAAATATCTCATGTAATTCATAGTAAATTGTGGCAAAACTATTAACGACTTGAAGCCGAGTATATATCAGCTTTGACAATTATCGATGTTTACCTATAATATGAAAACGAGCGCAAGGGCCAGCTACCCGCTGCGCTTATCCAAAACAAGGAGCGATATTTAATGAACATTCATACCTCGCATGAACAGCTCATCGGCAAAACGCCGATGGTCGAGCTTACAAGGCTTGAAAATGAGCTTGACCTTAAAGCAAGGCTTATCGTTAAGCTCGAGAGCGCGAACCCCGCGGGCTCGGCGAAGGACAGAGCCGCCAAGGCCATGCTCGACGATGCTGAACGCCACGGCATACTCCCCCATAATTCGGTGATAATCGAGCCCACCAGCGGCAACACGGGCGTTGCCCTCGCCGCCATCGCCGGCGCAAGGGGCTATCGCGTTATTATCGTTATGCCCGAAACCATGAGCGTTGAGCGCAGAAACCTTATAAAAGCCTACGGCGCGGAGCTCGTTTTGACGGACGGCGCGCTCGGAATGAAGGGCGCGATCGAAAAGGCGGAGGAGCTTAAAAGCACTATTCCCAATGCGTTTATTCCCGGTCAGTTTGTAAACCCCGCCAATCCCGCCGCGCATTATAAGACAACCGCCCCCGAGATATGGGCGGATACGGGCGGCACGGTGGATATCTTCGTTGCCGGAGTTGGCACGGGCGGAACGATCACCGGCGTTGGCGAATATCTTAAAACGATGGACAGCGAAATCAGAATAGTCGCTGTTGAGCCAGCTTCCTCCCCCGTTCTGAGCGGCGGCAAGGCGGGCGCGCACAAGCTTCAGGGCATCGGTGCGGGCTTCGTTCCCGAAATTCTGAACACGTCGGTCATCGACGAGATAATGACCGCCTCGACCGAGGATGCGCTCTCCGCGGCAAGGCTGCTTGCGCGGCGCGAGGGCATACTTGCGGGCATATCCTCCGGCGCGGCGCTTTGGGCGGGCATAGAGCTTGCAGGGCGCGATGAAAACGCGGGAAAGACCGTGGTCGTGCTGCTGCCCGACACCGGCGAAAGGTATATGTCCACCGCGCTCTATGGCGAGGAATGAACACAAGCTTTCTAAATAATTTATCTGTAATTCCGATTATAAAGTATAGTAAAATGGATACGCTTTCCCTCATAGAAAAAACCGCGCTTTCGCTCGATACGGACGATGCTTCTGCCGCGCAGGATCGCAATTTCCGCGCCTTTCGCGAGCGGGTCGAACGATACACCGATCTGCTTATCGAAGCCATGTTTCCCAAATACGCCTCGCTCTCTCTTTCAAGAAAGGAGGCGCTCGCTCAGGCATCCGTTCTGATACGCTGCTGCGTTTCCGCCGTAACCGGCGATGAGGAGCGCGCCGAAGCGGTGCTCGAAGCGGTGTTTTCCGCGCTTCCCGCCGTAAAAAAGCTGCTTTTGACCGATCTTGAAGCAGCATACAAGGGCGACCCCGCCGCAACGGGGCTTGATGAGATAATCCTCTGCTACCCCGCCTTCACTGCGATAAGCACCTACCGCCTCGCACATATCCTCTACCTTGAATGCGTACCGCTGCTGCCCCGCCTTATGAGCGAATATGCGCATCGTTTGACGGGCATTGACATCCACCCGGGAGCGACCATCGGCGAAGCGTTCTTCATAGACCACGGCACGGGCGTGGTCATCGGCGAGACCACGACCATCGGCAAGAACGTTAAGCTCTATCAGCACGTTACGCTCGGCGCAAAGAGCTTCGACGTTGAGCCGGACGGCAGCCTCGTTAAGGGCATTAAGCGCCACCCCGACATTGGCGACCGCGTTGTGATCTACTCCGGCGCAACGGTGCTCGGCGGCAGCACGCATATCGGAAACGACTGCGTTATCGGCGGAAACGTGTGGCTCACCCACTCGGTCGAGGCAGGAAAGATGGTGCTTTCACGCGCCGCCGTGACCGTTAAGCCGCTGACGAGGGATCTTTCGATCGGCACGGTTTTTGAAAGCGCGATGCTGTGATAAAGAATACGAAAAGCAGAATGCTTCGGCGTTTTGCTTTTTCATTTCCCCGTATTCATCATTTCTTCCGTAAACGCATATAGTTTTTTAGCACCGCGGGTATGGGCGCATCTTGCCCCGCCGCTCGCGAAACGGAAGGAGAAAAAATGAAGAGCACACAGAAAAATCCGTATCTCGGCATTCTTATAGGGGTCGTCGCCTCAATGCTTTTATCAGTTCTGCTCGTTGCCCTATGCGCTCTGCTGCTTCAAAAGCAGGTGCTCGGCTTTGAAAGCATATACATAGTAAATCCCGTGATAAAATCCGTCTGCGCACTCGCAGCCGCCCTTATCGGCACGGCAAGGCTTGAAAAGCTGCGCTGGCTTTGGGGAGCCGTTTGCGGCGTGGGCTATATCGTGCTGACAACGCTTGGCTTCGGGCTTTTCTCGGGCGAAGTTCACCTCAGCTCCGCAAACCTCGTCGATCTTGCGATGTGCGCCTTTGCGGGGATGATCGGCGGCATAATACGGAGCCTGTCGAAATAGATAATAATTCACGAACAATTAAATAATATAATTTTAAAGTTTTAAAAAACTTTTCACGGCACTATTGAACCGTCCCCCGCTGTTGTAGTATAATTTAAGTTGAATAATTATTTCTGCGCCGCCGAGCGGACTGAGAGCTGCGGCTTAACGCCCGCATCATGTTCGATCAGCGGCAAGCGGAGGGGTTCGATTTGGTGATCTACCGCAAATCCAAATACTATTCCGAGGAGAGGGAGCTTTCCACGGCGCTTTGCGATACTCTCGGCATTTCGCCGCTTTTATTGCGTGCGCTTCACGTTCGCGGAGCGGAAACGCGCGAGCAGATCGAGCGTTTTCTTTCCCCTTCCATCAAGCATTTCCACGATCCCTTCCTTTTGAACGACATGCACAAGGCCGTTGAGCGCATCCGTCTTGCGCTCGACACGGGCGAAAGAATCTGCATCTTCGGTGATTACGACGTGGACGGCATCTGCGCCACCGCGATGCTGACCGACTATTTCCGCTGCATCGGCGCGGACGTTATCTACCATATCCCCTCCCGAACCGAGGAGGGCTACGGCATGAGCGCCGCCGCTATAGACAAGCTCTATTCAAAGGGCGTTGGGCTCATAATCACGGTTGATAACGGCATCTCCGCCGCAAGCGAGATCGACCGCTGCACCGAGCTTGGGATGGACGTTATCGTTACCGATCACCATATCCCGCCCGAGCGCATTCCCGATTGCGTGGCCGTGGTGAGCCACACCGTTCCGGGAAGCAGGTACCCCAATTCGGTGCTCTGCGGCGCAGGAACCGCCTTCAAGCTCGTTCACGCGCTTGCGGGCGCGGATGCCGCTATGAAATACGTTTCGCTTGCGGGGCTCGCCTCGGTTGCGGACGTTGTGCCGCTTATTGATGAAAACCGCATCTTCGTTAAGCTCGGCCTTGAGGCCATAAACGAGGGGCGCTGCTGCTACGGGCTTTCGCGCCTGCTTGGCAGCATCAGCACCGCTAAAAAACCGTACAACACCTGCAATCTCGGCTTTGCCGTTGCGCCCAGGCTCAACGCCTCGGGCCGAATGAGCGATGCCTCGCTCTCCGTGGAGCTCTTCCTTTCATCCGATTTCCGCGAGATCGACCGCATGATAAGCGAGTTGAACAGACTGAACGAGCTTCGCCAGAAGGACGAGGCGGGAATCCTTGCGGATGCGCTTTCGATGCTTTCCTCGCGCGACCTTTCGGACACAAGGGCGATAGTGCTCTGCAAAAACGATTGGAACGGCGGCGTTATAGGCATTGCAGCATCAAGGATACTCGAGATGTTCCATAGACCCACGATACTGCTCTGCGAATCCGGCGGAGTTCTCAAGGGCTCGGCAAGATCGATAGACGGCGTGAATATCCACGATGCGCTGCTTGCCGTTAAGGACTGCTTCCTGCGCTTTGGCGGGCATGCAAAGGCCGCCGGCATCACCATGGAGCAGGGCATGCTCGAGGAATTCGACAGGCGGCTCAACGAATACCTTAAAAACACCTTTACGGATGCGGATTTTGCCGCAAGGAAGGATTACGAATTCGAGATCCCGGCCTCTGCGGTCACGACCGAGCTTATACGCGAGATCTCCATGCTTGCGCCGTTCGGCGAGTGCAATCCCTCCCCCGTTTTCCGCTCATCAAACGTTGAGATCGGAAATATACGGCGCTTTGGCAACGATTCGCAGCACACCAAGTTCGACGTATTATGTCCCTCCGGCTGCCTTGAAGCGGTCTGGTTCGGCTCCTCGCCCTATTTCAAGGGGCTGTTGAGCGCCGAAAAGCTCGATCTGCTCTATACGCCCACCATAAATACCTGGTGCGGCAGCGAGGGCATACAGCTTCGCGTTAAATGGGCTCAGGCTCAGACCCCCGAGAACGCGGCAGCTTACGTTGAAAACGGCATGTGGAATTTCTGCGATGCGTTCGTTGAAAACTCCTGCTATGCGCCCGCTCAGTCAGGGTCCCGCGCGATAAAGAGCGCGCCCGGCCTCACCGAGCTCTATTCGAGCAAGCTTTCGGGCGTTATGGCGCTCGCCTTCTCCCCCGAGAGCGCGAAAAAGGCTATCGAGGAGCTGGCTTCCTCCAAGCTCAGCGTGGATATCTGCTTCGGCTGCCCGCCCGAATCCTCGGTTTGCGACAACGTGCTCGTTATCGCTCCGAAGGTATTCCAGCTTCCCGAATTCGGCTACAGCACCGTTGTTGTGCTCGATGAGCCGCATTTCGACGGCGTTATTGAGGCGCTTGAAGCAAGGCTCGCTTCCTCCGAGCTGCTCGCAGCCGAGGGCTATTTGCCCGAGCGCCTGCCCGCATTTGCCTCGGTCGCTTCGCTCTTCAAGCTTGAAAGAGAATATTTGACCGAGTGCTACAGCCTCACCATGAGCAAGCTTTCAAGCTGCTTCTGCTCGTTTGAAGAGCTTGCCTGCAAGCTCTCCGAGAGCACCGATTCGCCGAAATACTGCGCAAGATTCGCGCTGCGCGTGTTCATCGAGTTGGGCTTTTTGCGCATCAATTCGCGCGGCTCGCTCGAAACCGCCGTGATAGTGCCCACCTGCCTTTCAAAAAGCAGGCTCTATTCCGCCGCTGCCGCTTTACAGAGCGCCAAAGCGGATGTATAATATCAATTATTGAAAAAACTCTCCCATGAGGTGAAGGATATGATGAACGAAGAAAGACTCAAAAAAACAGTTCGCGACATTCCCGATTTTCCCACCAAGGGCATCCTTTTCAGGGATATCACGACCCTTGTTAAGGATCCCGAGGCCTACGGCTCGCTGATAGCAACGCTTGCAAACGAGCTTCGCCCCTACGATATCGACATAGTTATCGGCCCCGAAGCCCGCGGTTTCGTTGTGGGTTCGGCGGTTGCCTACGCGCTTCGCGCCGGCTTCGTGCTGGCAAGAAAGCCCGGCAAGCTTCCCTGCGAGGTGAAGCGCCTTGAGTACGGCCTTGAATACGGCAGCGACTGCCTTGAGATACATACCGATGCCATAAAGCCCGGTGCCCGCGTTGCCCTTGTGGACGATCTGCTTGCCACGGGCGGCACGGCGCGCGCGGTGATCGAGCTTGTTCGCAGCATGGGCGCCACGGTCGAAGCTGCGGCCTTTGCCATCGAGCTTTCCGACCTCGGCGGCCGCGAAAAGCTGGACGGTATCCCGGTCATAACCGCGATGACATATTAATACGCTATTCGTATGCCAATAAATAAACGATTTTATTTATTGGCATAACTATTTCATTTTAAGCGTGAGGATTGGGCAATTTACGAGTTCCCTTTGGTATCTCATCCCAAATCGTCCGCTGTTCACTATTCGCTGTTCACTATATAAACGTTTGGAGGTGTGAAGGTTTATGGACAGGCTCATTGCCGCGTGCGAAAAGAAATTTCCCCCTGAAAAAACAGAATTGCTGAAGAAGGCCATCGAGTTTGCAAAAACCGTTCACGCCAATCAGAAGCGTGAATCGCTCGAGCCGTACTACGTTCACCCCGAGGCCGTGGCCATGATACTTGTGGATATGGATATGGACCCGGACACCGTTATAGCCGGTCTTCTTCACGACACCGTTGAGGACGGCATGGACGTAAGCGTTGAGCAGGTCGCCGCCATGTTCGGCAAGGATATCGCCAAGATGGTGGACGGCGTTACCAAGCTGACCAATACCAACATAACCCGCATGCTTTCCCGCGAGGATCGCCAGGCGGAGAACCTTCGCAAGATGTTCCTTGCGATAGCAAACGACGTTCGCGTGGTTATTATAAAGCTTGCCGACCGCCTGCATAATATGCGCACTCTCGGCTACTGCACCCCCGAAAAGCGAGTCCGCAAGGCGCAGGAAACCATGGATATCTACGCGCCGCTCGCCGAGCGCTTCGGAATGGGCGCAATAAAGGTTGAGCTTGAGGATCTTTCCTTCAGCTACCTTATGCCCGAGGAATGCAGGCATCTTGAATCCCTTATCGGCCCCAAGCAGACCGAGCGTATGTCGCTTCTGAAAACCGCGATGCGCAGGATAGAGACCGAGCTGAGCGCGGCGGGCATCAAATGCGAGGTCAGCGGCAGAAGAAAGCATATCTACAGCATCTATCGCAAGCTGAACAATAAAAAAGTCAGCCTCAACGAGATATACGATCTTGTTGCGCTGCGCGTTATTGTGGACAGCATCAAGGACTGCTACGGTGCGCTTGGCATCATCCACTCGATATGGCGCCCCTTCCCCGGAAGGTTCAAGGACTATATCGCCATGCCGAAAACCAATATGTACCGCAGCCTGCACACCACGCTTTTCAGCGATTTCGGAATGCCCTTCGAGGTTCAGATCCGAACGCAGGAGATGCACCGCATGGCGGAATACGGCATCGCGGCGCATTGGATGTATAAGGAAGGGCGCACCAAGCAGGACGATCTTGATAAAAAGCTCGAATGGCTCCATCAGCTCGTCAACTACGCCTCCGATGCAAGCTCCTCCAAGGAATACGTTGAAAACGTTCGCCACGATTTCTTTACCGACTACGTTTTCGTTTTGACCCCGCAGGGCGAGATCTTCGATCTTCCCGTGGGCTCCACTCCGATCGACTTTGCCTACCGCATCCACTCGAAGGTGGGCGATCATACGCACCATGCGAAGGTCAACGGCGTTCCCGTCAAGCTCGACTATAAGCTGCGCACGCACGACGTTGTGGAGATAACCACCAGCCCGCAGGCATCACCGAACCGCGACTGGCTCACCTTCGTTAAAACCTCCCAGGCCAAGAACCGCATCAAGCAGTATTTTAAAAAGGCAAACAGGGAGGAAAATATCGCGCGAGGCAAGGAAATGCTCTCCGAGGCCGCGCGCCGTCAGGGGCATAAGCTTTCGGATATCACCAAGCCCGACCACGTCCATGCCGTGCTGACAAAGCTAAACATGAACGAGTTTGACGACGTGCTTGCCGCGATAGGCTACGGCGGACTCTCCACCGGTCAGGTGCTCAGCCGCTTGATGGAGGTCTATCGCAAGGAGCGCAAGGAGCAGGAGCTGGCCGAGAAGCTGGCCTCGGGCGAGAATACCCAGGTCAAGAGCTTTGACGCGCATGGCCGCGCCGTGATAGTCAAGGGCGAGGCAAATATGGTCGTCCGCTTCGCTCAGTGCTGCTCCCCCCTTCCCGGCGACGAGATCTTCGGCTATATCACGCGCGGCAGGGGCGTTTCGATCCACAGCGCCAAATGCCCGAACGCCGCTTCCCTTCTTGCCGACTCCGAGCGCATAATCAGCGTTGAGTGGGCGGATGAAAACAGCACGAAATTCCCCGTTTCCGTCAATATCATCGGCGACGAGCGCCCCGGCCTTATGGCGGAGATAACGATGATGCTGCTGAACCTCGGCATCAACCTGCATAAGCTCAGCGCCAAAACGACCGACGATGGGCGCGGAGTGGAGGTTTCGATGGGCTTTGAGGTCAAGAACGCGGAGCATCTTGCAAGCATTACGCGCAGCCTGATGAAGATAGACGGCGTGCGCGGCGTAACGAGGGCATTGAACTGATGAGAGCCGTTTGCCAAAGAGTGAAGCGCGCAAGCGTTGAAGTTGAAAATAAAACCGTTGGAGCGATCGGCGCGGGGCTGCTCGTTTTCCTCGGCATAGCGCCCGAGGATACCGACGACGATATCGCCTATATCGTTAAAAAATGCACGGGACTGCGCGTTTTTGAGGATGAAGCCGGCAAGATGAATAAAAGCGTTCTGGATATAGGCGGAAGCATCCTGCTCGTTTCGCAGTTCACGCTGCACGGCGATGCGCGAAAGGGCTTTCGCCCAAGCTTTTCATCCGCCGCGCCGCCCGATATCGCGATACCGCTCTATGAAAAAACCATCGCCGCCTTCCGCGAGCAAGTTCACACCGAAACGGGCATCTTCGGCGCGGAGATGCAGGTCGAGCTTATCAACGACGGCCCCGTTACCATACTTTTGGACAGCGAGCGGCTGTTTTAACACTAAACAAAATTCGGAGAAGAATATGAATATCCTTTGCCTTCCAACGGGGCCTCTCGGCACCAATACATACATAGTTTACAGCGAAAACGGCACCGCGGAGAACCCTGCGGACTGCGTGGTCATCGACCCCGCGGCATCCAAGCCCGTTATAAAAAAGCTGCGCGAGATGAACCTGCGCTGCACCCATATCCTGCTTACCCACGGGCATTTCGACCACACGATGGGCGTTGCCAAGCTCAAGGAGGAGGAAGGCGCACTCGTTTTCATCCATGATGCCGATGCCGGTGCGCTTTCGGGCGGCGAGGCGAGCCTTGCATATATGGCGGGCACTCACGTTGCCCCCTGCGAGGTGGATAAAAGGCTCAAGGACGGCGATACCTTCACCGCAGCGGGGCTCGAATTCAAGGTAGTGTTCACCCCGGGGCACACGCCCGGCGGCGTTTGCTACGTTATCGAGAGCGAAAAAGTCATCTTCTCGGGCGACACGCTCTTCCGCCTCAGCGTTGGGCGCACCGATCTTGCGGGCGGCGACGGGATGCGCCTGTATGAATCCATAGCCTTCCACCTCTTCACGCTTCCCGGCGACTATCGCGTTTTCCCGGGGCATGAGGATGAAACAACGCTCGAATTCGAGCGCAAGCACAATCCCTTTATGAAGAGCGGCGGCCTTTACTGAGCGCCGCTTCCGCTTTACTCCGAACCGTTACGCTATCTACTGATTTAAACGAGCCTTGAGCCGGTATCCACGAAAAATATGAAGCTGCACACGAACCGTGAGGAATTCTATAACGATATCTGCGAGGTCATTCGCCTGTTTACGCCCGTGCCGGAAGTTGAGCTGATAAACGAGCACGGCTTTATTTCGGGCGAAGCAAAGCTCAACGCCCTGCTTTCAAGCGGCGGCGGGTACTCCGCAAGCGCGGAGTATTACGACGGCGCCTCCGTTTTTTCCTATGCCTACACCTTGCCCGATATCGGAGCCGAATCGGAAGCGGAGCTTACCGAGCGCGGTGCGGCGCTTGAGAAAAAGCGGCTTGAGACGAGAGGCATAAAGATAGCCGCCTTCCGCGCTTTGAAAAAGGCCTTCCCCGAAGCACCCCTCCCCTGGGGGTCGCTTACCGGCATACGCCCAACGAGCCTTCTGCGCGATCTTACCGAGCGCTATGGCGAGGAAGCCGCATTCAAGCTGATGCGCGAGGAATTCGAGGTCAGCGAGGAAAAGCTTTCCCTCGCTTCGCGCATAGTTTCGGCGCAGCGCCCCGTGATAGCTTCGATAAAGCCGACCGACGTGGACGTATACATCGGCATCCCCTTCTGCCGCACGCGCTGCCTCTACTGCTCGTTCGCATCCGAGCTTCGCACGAAAAAGACCGATATGCGCGCGTATCTGGATGCGCTTAAAAAGGATATCACGCTGGGCGCGGCGCTCGCGCAAGAACACGGGCTCAGCGTTCGCGCGGCGTATCTCGGCGGCGGCACCCCGACGGTTTTGACCGAATCCGAGCTGGACGAGCTTCTCGATCACGCGGCGAACGCCTACGGCTTTTCCGCTGAAACGGAGCTGACGGTCGAGGCGGGAAGACCAGACACGATCACCGAGGAAAAGCTCCGCGTTTTAAAGAAAAACGGCGTGGATCGCATCTCGATTAATCCGCAAACGATGAACGACCGCACCCTTGCGCTCGTTGGCCGCGACCATAAGGCCGCCGATATCCGCGCCTGCTATCAGCTTGCGCGCGAGATCGGCTTCGACAGCATAACTATGGATCTTATTGCGGGGCTTCCGATGGAAACGGAGGCGGATATGGAGCGCACGCTGAACGAGGTTTGGAATCTTGCGCCCGACTGCCTGACCGTGCACACGCTTGCGATAAAGCGTTCGAGCCGCCTGCATGAAAAGCTCAACGACTATATGCTTCCCCCCGTTTCCTCGGTCGAAAGGATGACCGCGCTCGGCGAAAAATGCGCGCTCGAGCTCGGGATGCTGCCCTATTATATGTATCGCCAGAAATACATGGCGGGCAATATGGAAAACGTCGGCTACTCCCTGCCCGACAAGGTCTGCCTCTATAATATCGACATGATGGAGGATAGATCAAGCATACTCGCCCACGGCGCGGGAGCGATGAACAAGCGCGTTTTCAGCGGGGAGAAACGGATAGAGCGAGTTCCGAACCCCAAGGATATAGCAACGTATATAGAGAAGGTGGAGAGAACGCATAGGGAGAGGGAACGCTTATGGGCGTTAGTGAATAATGAAGAATGAATAGTTAGAGATTCTTTCATTATTCACTATTCAATATTCACTATTCACTGTTTAGAGTTTTAGCCGGAATAAATCGTCCGATGCATCAAGCAATATAACCCCACTCTGTTGCATCTGCCACATTTATTCGTTGAGTTAAAGTGTTATCATTCAACCGATAAAAAACCTGAATACGGAGGAAAAAGCATTATGTACTGCACAAGAAGAATCACCGACGATCTCGTTTGGCTCGGCGCGAACGACCGCCGCCTTTCGCTCTTCGAGGGCGTTTACAAGGTGCCGCGCGGCGTCAGCTACAATTCCTACCTTCTCACGGATGAAAAGACCGTGCTTTTCGACACGGTGGATTCCGCCGTCTCCGGCCTCTATTTTGAGAATCTCGAGCACGAGCTCGGCGAAAGGAACCTCGACTATATCGTGGTTCAGCACATGGAGCCCGACCATTCCGCAACGCTCGGCGAGCTGCTTCGCCGCTATCCGAATGCGACCGTGGTTTGCTCCCCCCTTGCCGCCGAGATGATCTCAAACTATTTTGGCGACGTTTCCGCCGTCAAGTTCATGAAGATCAAGGAGGGCGACAAGCTCAATACCGGCCGCCACGAGCTGAACTTCATCTGCGCGCGCATGGTGCATTGGCCCGAGGTCATGGTGACCTACGATTCCACGGATAAGATCCTGTTCTCCGCGGACGCGTTCGGCACCTTCGGAGCGCTCGACGGCGCGATCTTCGCGGACGAGGTGGATTTTGCCTGCGACTACATGGACGAGGCGCGCAGGTACTACACCAATATAGTGGGCAAATACGGCAACCAGGTGCAGGCGCTTCTCAAGAAGGCGGCAACGGTCGATATCGCCATCGTCTGCCCGCTGCACGGCTTTGTTTGGCGCACGAAATTCAACGAATTCCTCGATAAATACATGCTTTGGAGCACCTACACCCCCGAGGAGAAGGGCGTTATGCTCGCCTATTCCTCGGTCTACGGCAACACCGCGAACGCGGCGGACATCCTTGCAAGCGAGCTCCGTCAGCGCGGCGTGAAGGTCAAGGTTTTCGACGTTTCCGTGGCTTCCGCCGATGAGATCATCGCGGCTTCCTTCCGCTACAGCCATCTTATCTTCGCCGCCACCACCTACAACGCGGGCATCTTCGTTCGCATGGAGGAGGCTTTGCGCGATCTTGCGGAGCACAATATCCAGAACCGCACCGTTGCCTTCATGCAGAACGGTTCCTGGGCGCCCACCAGCGGCAAGCTGATGCGCGAGATACTCGAGCCGATGAAGGACATGACCTTCATCGAAAACCTTGTGGACATCCGCTCCTCCGTACACGGCATCCAGCTCGAGCAGATAAAGGCGCTTGCGGACGCGGTTGCCGAGTCGATGAAGGAGCCCGAGGCCGAAGCTCCCGCCGTGAACGAGAGCATGATCGACAATTCCGCCATGTTCAAGCTTTCCTACGGTCTGTACGTTCTGACCGCCCGTGACGGCGATAAGGACAACGGCTGCATCATAAACACCGCCGTTCAGCTCACGGACAGCCCCAAGAGGCTGAATATCGCCGTGAACAAGGCGAACTACACCGAGGAGATGATAAGAAAGACCGGCGCTTTCAATCTCTCCGTGCTCACAGAGAACGTTCCCTTCAAGGTGTTCAAGCATTTCGGCTTCCAGAGCGGCAGGGATGCAAACAAGTTTGAGGACGGCGCACCCGCGAGGAGCGCGAACGGCATCGCGTATCTGACCGAGAACACCAACGCCTTTATATCCTGCAAGGTGATCGAGAGCCGCGACTACGGCACGCATACACTGTTCATAGCGGATATCGTTGAGGCGGGCGTTATCGACGCGGAGGCTCCCTCCGTTACCTACAGCTACTACTTCGAGCACATCAAGCCCAAGCCCGCACCGGCTTCGGACAAGAAGGGCTTCGTTTGCAAGATCTGCGGCTATATCCACGAGGGCGACGAGCTGCCCGAGGACTTTATCTGCCCGCTCTGCAAGCATGGCGCGGAGGATTTTGAGCCGCTGAAATGAGGGCTTGAAACGCCTGTTATTCAAACCTTATAACGCGACAAGCGGCGGAGCATCGCTCCGCCGCTTGCCTATATGTATTCCTGCTACTGTATGAGAAAATGTCGAAAACTATCGGCTTCAGCCGTTCTTTATCCTTGAGATAAGGTCCTCAACGGTCTTTTTCAGCTCCGAATCGGTGGGAAGCTGACCGTCGATCTGCTCGCAGGCGTGCATAACGGTTGAATAATGCCTGCCGCCGTAGGTCATGCCGATCTCCTGATAGGAGCTGTCGATAAGCGATCTTGTGAGATACATGGCGATCTGGCGCGGATAGGCGTACTTGCGGTCGCGCCGCGAGGATTCGAGCTCGGCGGGGGTAACGCCGAAGAAATCGCCCACGATGCGCTTTATCAGCTCGCCCGAGATGGAGCGCGTTTCGCTGCCGCTCAAATAGTCGGTCAAAATGCCCTCCACAACGGTGGGCGTAAGGGGCTTGTTGATGAGCTTTGCATACGCCACGGCGCGGTTGAGGCAGCCCTCAAGCTCGCGGATATTGGAGTTCACGCGCTCGGCGATCAGCGCAAGCACGTCATCGGTGATCACAATGCCGTCCTCCGTCGCCTTTCTTCTAAGAATGGCGAGGCGGGTCTCATAATCCGGGGGCTTCATATCCACCGGCAGACCCCAGCCGAAGCGGCTTCTAAGCCTCTCTTCGAGCACGGGCACTTCCTTGGGCGGCTTGTCCGAAGTGATGATTATCTGCTTGCCCGCGGAGTGGAGCACGTTGAAAACGTTGAAGAATTCGAGCTCCGTGGCCTCCCTGCCGCCGATGAACTGGATATCGTCGATAAGGAGCACGTCCAGA
The DNA here is from genome assembly GCA_902794055.1 of uncultured Eubacteriales bacterium. Classification (GTDB taxonomy): domain Bacteria; phylum Bacillota; class Clostridia; order Christensenellales; family CAG-138; genus PeH17. The sequence continues at coordinate 35,459 of CADBGC010000003.1, forward strand.
CTGCGGTATTTTTCATGCAGGGCGGCGCGGTCCTTTTTTTCTATGGACTGCACGAGGTCATTCGTGAAGTTCTCGCTGGTGGTATAGAGGATCTTGTAGCTCGGGTGCTCGTTCTGAATGTAGTGCCCGATCGCATGCATGAGATGCGTTTTTCCAAGACCCACTCCGCCGTAGATGAACAGCGGGTTATATGCCTGGGACGGGTTCTCCGCAACCGCGAGCGCGGCGGCATAGGCAAAGCTGTTTGACTCGCCGCGAACAAAGGTGTCGAAGGTGTATTTCGGGATAAGCGAGGGGCAGGATGCGCGGGGCTTTTCCTTTTCCTTGACCTCGCGGTCGTTCTCCTCCTCGAGCGTTACAAAGCGCGCCGAAGCCGCCTCACCCGCCGCCGCGCAAAGGCATTCGTTTACGAGCGTTCCGTAAAAGCGGGAGAGCGTGTCGCGATGTATGGCGGTGGGGGTAACAAGCACAAGCGCGCCATCCTCGATGCGTTTGGGCTCAAGCGGTTTTATCCAGTTTTCATAGCTTGCGTCGGTCATTCGGGGCTTTAAAAGCTCCATCGCCGCGGGCCATACTGCGGTAGTAAACAAAACGAGCCTCCTATTCTCTGCTCCGGCCGGCTCATGTGGATCACGGTTTCTTCGGTGCGATATCGATAAAGGGCAAAAAAACGCCCCATGTTTCCGCCGGGTATTTATCATACCAAAAAACCGCCGAATTCGCAAGGCTGAGCAGGGTGTCAATTTTTGTGATTTGTATTATGGAAAACGGGCGGGCACCATATCTTGTGCTTCTTTTTAAAACGCCCAAAAAATATTTTTTTGCTTAAAAATGCGCTGCGGAGTATGTTGCGCAGGCGGCGGTGTCGGGCAAAAAAGCGCCGAGCCGACCGCCCTAATTAATATTATACCATAAAATCGCAATTTCTACAATATCGTTTTTTCCTCTTTCCCTTCGTTCGCCCCTCTCCCCGCGTCTTCGCAGGCATTGAAAAGAGCCGTCCGCGATCTGCGGGCAGCTCTTGAATTTGCTTTCAGCTTATCAGCCGATGGGCTTATTTGCCGTTCCTTCTCCTGAAGAGGACGGTCGCCGCGCCGGAAGCGAGCGCCGTGAAGCCGATGCCGGCAAGTGCTACGGTGCCGGTGGGGGGCACGGGCGCGATGGGATCGCCGGGAGCGGGGGTGGGCTCAGCGGGTGCGGGGGTGGGCTCAGCGGGAGCGGGAGTGGGCTCCTCGGGTGCGGGAGTGGGCTCCTCGGGTGCGGGAGTGGGCTCCTCGGGAACGGGGGTGGGCTCCTCGGGTGCGGGCTCGGTGTTTTCAACGATCACGATCCTGCCGTCGCCGCGGGGATCCTCATAACCCTCAACGATATGGTCGTACATAACGCCGTCCACCTCGCCGCCGGGCATGGTCTGAACGTAGTTGATGAGAACCGCGTTATCGATCATTACGCTGTCGAGAATGATGTTCACATTGTCGGTGCCGAACATTGCAAAGCCGTCGCCCTGGTTCTTGAGCATATAGTTATGGGAAGCAAGGGTGTAGGTCCTCTCAAGATCGAGGGGCTCATAGCCGCGGGTCTCGGGGTTCTGCACCATAACGTTCTGAACGCGATAGGGGATGCCTGCGGGGCCCTGCCACATCTTGTCGTCGCCAACGATAACGTTTGCGGGCATATCGGTGTGGATCTCATAGGTGAGACCGGAAACCTGAAGGAAGCCGCCGTTTTCATCGGGGCATACGCGGGAGCCCATCTCGAGCGCATCGAGAATCTGCTGACCGGTTACTTCAACAAGGCATGCCTCGTTGCCGAAGGGATGAACGTTGAGCACGTCACCGAAGGTGAACTCGCCCGCGTTGAGGTTTGCGCGAACGCCGCCGCCGTTTACAAACGCGATATCTGCGCCAAGAAGGGTTCTATACGCATCGGCGCAGAGGTCGCCGAGGTTGGTCTCCTTGCTGCGAACCGCGCGCTCGCCGGTCTCGGGATCGTTCACGGTGAGATCATAGGGGGTGTAGGCGATGACTTCCGCAAGAAGCTCCTCATACTGAGCCTTGATCGCATCGATGAATTCAACGGTTTCGGGATCGGGAACTTCGATTTCGGGAGGCGGATAAATGCCCATCTCCATGCTGCCGTCCTCATAGAACATCAGCGTGCCGACGTTGGCAAGCTTGGTGCCGGTCTGACCGAAGTAAACTTCGTTGCCGTCCGCATCCTCGAGCACCTCGCAGAAAGTGCTGTGGCTGTGACCATCGATGAAGGCATCGATGCCGTGGAGCCTCGGAATGATCTCGGTGCTCATCCAGGGGGAGCTCTGCTCGTCGATACCGCAGTGACCGAGCACGACTACGTAATCCGCGCCCTCGGTCCTTGCCGCGTCGATAGCCGCCTGAGCAGCCTCAACAACGCCGTCGCCGGTATTATCCTGGCAGAAGCCGTAGAT
>CADBGC010000004.1:0-683 GCA_902794055.1 uncultured Eubacteriales bacterium
CTCGGCGCACTCGATCTGACCCTTATGCCCGCGAACCTCGTGGACCTTATGATCGTATGCCTTCTTGATGCCGAGCATGGCTTCCGCGCTCATGGCGCAGGCGATATCGGCGGTTTTGATGAGCTTCATAGCATCGTACACCGCGAGGCATCCGACGGAGGTCATGATCTGAGTGCCGTTTATAAGCGCAAGACCCTCCTTCGCGGCGAGTTCGACCGTGGGGATGCCCGCCTTCTTCATGGCTTCCGCGCCGCTCATAACTTCGCCCTTATACTCCGCCTTGCCCTCGCCGATCATAACCAGCACGATATGCGAAAGAGGTGCAAGATCGCCGCTTGCGCCGAGCGAGCCCTTTTCGGGAACGATCGGATGAACGCCCGCGTTGAGCATCGAAAGCAGCGTTTCGATCGTGGAAAGGCGGATGCCCGAATTGCCCCTGCAAAGCGCGTTGCAGCGAAGGAGCATCGCGGCGCGCACGGTCTCGGTGGGAAGGGGATTTCCCATACCGCAGGAATGGGAGATTATGAGGTTGCGCTGAAGCTGCGCGGTTTCCTCGAGCGGGATATAGGTATCCGAAAACTTGCCGAAGCCCGTGGTGAGACCGTATACGACCGCGTGCTCATCGAGCTTTTTTTCAACGTAGGCACGCGCCTTGTTTATGGCTTTTTTCGCTTCCTCGGATA
>CADBGC010000004.1:760-38461 GCA_902794055.1 uncultured Eubacteriales bacterium
TTTATGGTAATCATACGAGTCTATCTCCTTAATGAATAGAATTGCGCATAAAGACGCATTGATACATTTTAATTATATGCTTTTTGGCATCGATAGTCAAGCATTGTTACTTGTTTTTTAAGCATTTTCTATCTTTTAGTTCACTTATTACACTGCTGCTATTTTATTTTTTCAAAAAAATCTTGACAGCCTTGTAACATGTGTGATATGGTATTAAATACAATCGATAAACAAGAGGTATTGTCTATGACAAAAAAAACAATTTCTATCCTACTCGCTCTTGCATTCTCTCTTTTTTATCTTCTAAACATTTCGCCATTTTCGTCTGCAGAAGGTATATCTGTCAACATTGAATGTAACAAGAAGATTGTTGCATATTGGAAGGCCGTTGACCAAGGTAACTGGAAACAGTGGATCGAAACGTTTGCGCCATCAGCGAATCATGATGCAAAATCACTTGTTTCTATCAAAGAGAATCACGCCAATAATATAGGCATCCTCACAGTTGCAAGCGCAGAGATAGTTTCAATTGAATCTATTGATGATTTTAATGTGTTTGCAACTGCGTACCGGGAGTTTGAGACTTTTTTTAGGTCCCCTGAAACTTATTCTTGTTATAACGTGAAGGTTCGGCTCGCTGTAATTGAGGAGAACGATTATTTTAAAGATGGAACGAATACCTTTATTATGACGCTGATAAAAGAATCGGGAACATGGGGTGTTGCATCATTGAGTGCATCCAACCATATTTGTTTGGAATCTGTTCCTGCAAACGATGTTTGCAATGGTCTTACAAAAGATACGCCTGCTCCCGGCTCCTTGATAGGCTTTGCTTCTCTGCCAAGTTGCAAGGCAGTTCCTGATACTATCAATGTAAAAGATAATAGCGGAGTCGTACGTTCGCGTGTTCCATTTGACAGCTTTTTACTCAATGTTGTTTGCAATGAAATGCGAGATCAGTTTCCGGCACAAGCAGAATATGCACAGATAATGGTTATAAAAACAATGGCATGGTGGTTCTGTATGAAAAAACCTTTTGCTGCTTATGGCTATGATATCCCCTTTGGTTGGGTTGCGTATACTTCTGCACTCCCTAGTGATGCAACGCCACAAATGATCAATACAATAAACGGTTATATAAACACAATGAAGCCTTATTGCATGGTCACTAGCTCCGCAACTGGTGGTAAACTATTCTTTTCAGATTATGACGGATATGCAATTCCTTCAAATGGTGGCAAGGGAAGCGGCACTCTAAATCAGCATCAAGCGAAACGATTGGCGTTAGGTTTAGTTGATGGCAAGCAATATAATTGGAGAGAGATATTGCACTATTTTTACGACAATGCAAAAATTGGCGGCAATAGTTCTTATTCTGTAGGAATTGTTCAGTTTATTACTCCGGGGTCACACTCATTTGGCGCAGGGTATTCATCTTCTGCGCAATATCACTGGAAAACCTGCAGTAAATGTTCTTGCATTAAAGCCAATTCATATAGTGCACATTCATGGATTACTTCAAATGGTGTGGTTTTATGTAGTTACTGTAGGAAGAAGCGCCTTGATTTGCCGAGAAATGTTAGTCATGAATCTATCTGTATGGCTGATTGTTCTCAGCGTACTTTTAGCATTCAGCTTTCTTCATTATTTACCACTGTTTGTGTCATCCAAGCAAAGCCTAGATTGACACTCTCATCACGTGTAGATATTGTAGAATAATGCTTGTAAATTTCATATGGAGGATCAATTATGCGTAGTCACAAGCCGGTTAAATTAGCTTCATCTATACTCATTGCAATTTCACTTGCATTGTCCTTTTCCTGCAAGCCTCGTGGGCTTTCCCCATCCCCAGCCCCGATCGCAGCCTCATCGGCAGCGCCCGAAACCGCCGTGCCGACCGACGCCGAACTTATTTTCAGCGAGGGCAACCTCTTCCCCGCCTATGGTGCGGACGTGCTTGAAAAATACGACGAGATCGTGCTTGAATTCCCGAAGGGAAACCCGTATGACGAAAGCGGCGAGCACCCGCTTGCCGCCAAGCTGCTTCTTCCTAAGGGCTGGACGGTAACGAACGGAATGTTTGAAGGGATCGGGTATTATCCCATCGAGGAATTTGTATCCTACTGCATAGCGGCCCGCCCCGGGAACGACGTGATGAGCGTTTTTAACGAAAATGGCGAGTGCGTCGGCGCCGTCGGTCTTGTGGCTACAACGAGCGAATATCCTGGCATCGATCAGGCGTTTGCCTCTGTTTCGAGCGGCAACGGCTCCTTCCGCTTCTTCGACGAGAGCGAGTCCAAAAAGGTGAACTCCGGCGCGAACGGCGAAGCTTATACAGGGCTTGCGCATTATACGCAAAAGCTTGCGGTGCCCGACGAAAGGCTCAACCTGTCGCTTCCCGTGTTCATAGCATACGACAGCGAATTCTTCGTAGGGCTCGTGACGGAATTCGCCGATGGTGCGGTTACAGACGAGCAGCTCACAGAGATTGCCGAAAGCGTTCGCTTTGCGAGGCTTTCCAAATAAAAGCTCAAAATTTCAAAGCATTAAAAGGCGTATCGCGCATAATAAAAGGCAGTGAGGCTTTCCTCTCTGCCTTTATGCTTTATCGCAGTTTTTCCCCGTCTATTGATCATTCAACCCGTCCATGCGGATGCGCTCCCAGTTGGGAACGAGTATGCGGAGACTCTCTTTTCCCTGTTTGATCTCCTTTTGGTGGATATAGTCGCCTGCAACAAGCTTCACAAGCGCGGATTTTACGGTCTCCTTGGGGATATTGTTTGCCTTGGCAACGTTATCGATGATATCCCAATAGGTTTGAGGCGTTTTGCGGTTGCCCTGCCTTGCGAAATGCTTAATTATCAGCGCCGCCTGGCTGTCCTCTATCTCCTTGCGGCTCGGCAGAAGCACGAAATTGTTTGCAACCATTTGAAGGCGCTTGCTGAAGGTCGTATCCACGCCGTATACCACGACGTTTTTTCGGCATTTCTGAATAAGATATTTTATTACCGACTGGAAGTGTCCGTCGCCCGTGAAGATAACGTAGGTGCCTATGTCCTCACGGTCGGTAACGCTCTGATAGATGTAGTCGAGCATCACGAAGTCGGTCATATCCTTTTTGCTCTTCTGATTTGCGGTGCCGGTCTCGATTATAGTATTGGTGATAGACCTGAGCCTTGCAAGCTCCTCCCCTATCGCGGGGCAGCTGAAATCCGCGAATACCATTATATCCACTATCTGATACTGGTTTTCAAGCGCCTGCCGCCACGCGGAGAGGTTCGGGCGCATCGAGTATTTATTCTTATAGGAGTAAAACCAGTATTCGTAATCCACAAAGACGAGTGCTTTATTTATATTGCTTTTCGTTTTGAAAATATTAAGCACTTTGTCCTCCATGGAGCTTTCCAATACAGCGCCTTGGGCGGCATGCGCCGCTGCACACCGCCCAAACGCGCGTTAATCTTTTGGAAAACTCAGTCCTCTTCCTCGACCTCGGGAAGTATCGCGTTATGGAATACTTCCTGAACGTCGTCGTTGTCCTCGAACATCTCGAGCATACGCTCGATCTTGGCGACGGTCTCCTCGTCGGAAACGTCAACGGTGTTCGAGGGGATCATCTCGTTCTCGGCGGAGAGGAAGCTGTAGCCCGCGCTCTCAAGCGCTTCGCGAACGGCGGAGAAGTCGTTCGGAGCGGTGAAGACCTCGAAAACGTCGTCCGCGGCGGTGAAATCCTCCGCGCCAGCGTCGAGCGCCTGCATCATAAGCTCGTCCTCATCGATCGAAGCGCTGCGCTCGATCACGATATGACCCTTGCGGTCAAACATCCAGCTTACGCAGCCGGAGTTGCCCATGCCGTTGCCGTACTTATCGAAAAGATGACGGATCTCAGCCGCAGTGCGGTTCTTGTTGTCGGTCAGAACCTCAACGATAACCGCAACGCCGCCGGGGCCGTAGCCCTCGTAGCTGCCGCTCTCGTAGTTGATGGAGCCGAGCTCGCCCGCCGCCTTCTTGATGGAGCGGGTGATGTTGTCGTTGGGCATATTGTTTGCCTTCGCCTTGGCGATAACGTCGCGAAGCTTGGAGTTGTTCGCAGGATCGCCGCCGCCCTCTTTAACGGCAATGGCGATCTCTCTGCCGATCTTGGTGAAGATCTTTCCTCGCTGGGAATCGGTCTTTTCCTTTTTGTTTTTAATGTTTGCCCATTTGGAATGTCCGGACATAAAATACCTCCTGTATTGGATTCGGTTTTTGTTATTGTGTTTATAGTTTTAAGCTCATTGCTTGCTTATTCTTTTGCAACCCCGCTGCTTTTACGGAACCCTTGTGGTATCCGGCGGGGCGCTCGTGGGCTCGGGCGTTTCGCCCGGCTCTTCCGTCCGCTCCGGCTCCGGCGTTGCCTCTATATGGGGCGTTGCCTCGGGAAGCTGCGTTGCTTCGGGAGGCTGCGTGGCAGGCGGCTGTGCGGGCGCGGGATCGACGTAAACAGGGTAGCAGATCGCGAAGCAGCGGTGCATAGAGGTGCCGTAATAGGAGCTGTAGTCGTCCTTGCAGGTGATGAGCGTCAGCCTTCGCGTTCCGCCCGTGTTCATGATCTCGCTCGGAACGTTGTTGTACATATGTTCCTCGACCCTTCCCACGACGTAGTAGGCAAACTGCCCGTTTTGCATCTCAACGATCACGTTGTCGCCGGGCTTGAGCTTATCCCTTACGATCGAGAAATAGCCGTATTTGCCCTTATGCCTTATATGACCCGCGATCAGCGTGTTGCCGCCGCGCACAGGGTCGCCGCCGTACATGAACCAGCCCGCGATATAGGCGGACTGCACTACCGCCATCTGCCCGTATTGGTTGTAGCCAACGGGCTGAACGGGACACACGGGGCAGGTGGATTCATAACCGACGAAATAAACGTTCTTCGGCTCGTAGGGGTTATACGGAGTCGGCTCCGGGTCGCCGTAAACGGGCTTGGGCGGCGTATACCCCGGCACCTCGGTAGGAGCGGGCGTTGCGGGCGGGGGCGTTACCCCGGGCACGGCCGTCGGCATCGGGGGGATAGTGCTGTTTGGATCCTTGGGATCCCAAAGCCCGTTCAAGTACACCCACTGTGTCCATTCATCCTCATCGGTGTAGCCCCAAGGAAGCGGAGTGGTGTTCGGCGCAGCCGTCGGAAGCGGCGGCATGGTGGGAACGGGAATCGGCGTTTCGTTTTTGACCACCTCGTTGTATTTTTCTTCGACCTTGTTGCCGAAGCGCTTCAGCCACAGCGTTTGATCGTTGATGATGATGTAGATACCCGTAAGTATCAGCACCGCAGCCACCGCGTAGAGGATCCTGTTGAAGCGTTTGTTTTTCTTTCTTCGCTCCACGCGTTCATCCCACTGCTCCGGTGTTAAGCTGTCAAGGTCAATTTCCTGTTTTTTCATCCGTTATTTCACCTTCCTTTTTCAACGGACTCGGCGAACGCTCTGCACTCCCTTCTTCAAACCGGCAGACTTCGCCCATTGAACAATTAATTATATCAGATTATTCGCCGTTTGGCAATTGTGCTTTAAAAGTTTTTATGCTATAATATAATGAGTATTGTTTTTTATACCCATTAGGAGGTTTACCCATGGATTTCAAAGCGAGCCTCTGCGCCGCTCTTTCAAATGCTTCGGGCCTTCCCTGCGATCAGATCGAAGGGATGCTCGAAACTCCCCCGAATCCCGAGATCGGGGATTTTGCCCTGCCCTGCTTCAAGCTGGCCAAGGTTATGAAAAAGGCGCCCGCCGCCATCGCCGCGGAGCTCTATGAAAAGCTCGGCAGTATCGAGGGCTTTTCAAAAATCGAGCCCGTAGGCGGATATCTCAATTTTTTCACCGACCGTTCCTCCTTTGCAAAAACCGTTATTGAACGTGTGCTCCGCGAGGGCGATAAGTTCGGCTCAAGCGATGAGGGCGCGGGCAGGAACGTTTGCGTGGAGTATTCTTCCATAAATATCGCAAAGCCCTTCGGCATCCACCATATCACCACCACGGTGCTCGGTCATTCATTAAAACGAATCTACGACCATCTTGGTTTCAAAACCGTGAGCATAAATCATCTGGGCGACTGGGGAACGCAGTTCGGCAAGATGATAGTGGCCTACAACCGCTGGGGCGACCGCGAGAAGATCGAAAACGGCGACTCCATGCGCGAACTCGTGGCGCTGTACGTTAAATTCCACGAGGAGGCCGAAAAGGAGCCCTCGCTGAACGACGAGGCGCGCGCCGCGTTCCATCGCATCGAAATGCACGAGCCCGCCGACTGGGAGCTTTTCCAATGGTTCAAGGAGGTAACTCTCAAGGACGTTGCCCGCGTTTACGACCTGCTCGGCGTGGATTTCGACAGCTACAACGGCGAATCCTTCTATGAGGATAAGATGCCCGCGATCATCAAGGAGCTTGCGGACAAGGGCGTTTCCAAGATCGACAACGGCATGACGATAGTCGATCTTTCCGAATACGACATGCCGCCCTGTATCATCCTGAAGAGCGACGGCAGCACCATCTACGCAACGCGCGATATCGCCGCCGCGAAGTATAGAAAGGAAACCTACGACTTCTACAAATCGCTGTACGTCGTTGCATATCAGCAGAACCTGCATTTCAGGCAGTTTTTCAAGGTGCTCGAGCTGATGGGCTATGAATGGGCGAAGGACTGTGTTCACGTCAATTTCGGCATGATCAGCATGGAGGACACCACCTTCTCCACCCGCAAGGGCAACGCTATCTACCTTGAGGACGTTCTGAATACCGCGATCGATAAAACGCTTGCGATCATTGAGGAGAAGAGTCCGAACCTTGATAACAAGGCCGAGGTCGCCCGTCAGGTTGGCGTTGGCGCGCTCGTTTTCAGCGTGCTTTACAACAACCGCATCAAGGACTACACCTTCAGCTGGGATAAATCGCTGAATTTCGACGGCGAGACGGGCCCCTACGCGCAGTACACCTATGCGCGAAGCTGCTCGGTTCTCCGCAAGGCCGCCGATGCGGGCGTTTCGCTCGATTTTACAGCAGCGGATATCGATTTTGCCGTGCTTTCGGATGAAGCGAGCGGCAATCTGCTTCGCGCGATAGACACTCTGCCCGAGGCGATAGTTCAGGCATCGGAGAAGTACGAGCCCTATATCATCTCAAGAAAGGTGATAGAGATGTGCTCCTGTTTCAACAAGTTCTATTACGATAACCGTATTATGGACGACGATCCCGCCGTAAGAAACGCACGCCTTGCGCTGACCGAGGCGGCACGCACCGCCATCAAGGTCGGTCTGTTCCTTGTGGGACTTGAGGCGCCGGAGAGGATGTAGCGGTCAATTTGCAATGCGCAATTAGCAATTTGCAATGAGTTGTTAGTGCGCGAAATACGCAAAGCGGCTTCGGTGCGATCCGCGACCAACGGGAGCCGCGCGGAGCACGACCGCGCCGCGATAGGCGCGGAAACTCGATTGCTCAAGCTGTAGGGATCGCTCCCGCGAGAATTATATGCAGCAGGAAAAGCAGCAACTTTTTTCTGCCCACCCAAGCTTGAATACATACGGTTTGAATAAAAACCATATCCGTGTATCCCAAGCAACAATATTAACAAACAAATAATTAATATAAATTCTGAAAGGAAATATCAATGGTTTTATTGGAAGAATATCGCCAGCAACTGGCGGCGACCATTGCAGCCCTCAAGCAGGCGGGTGAATCCCTTTGACCTGGAGGCGCTGACTAAGGAAAAGCAGGAGCTTGAAGCGAAGATGAGCGAAGACGGCTTCTGGAACGACGTTGATGCGGCGAATAAGGTCAATATTCGCGTCAAGGCTATCGACAACAAGCTCAATAAGTATAACGGTCTTCTCTCCGCGGCCGAGGATATCGAAACGCTTTTCGATATGGCCGAGGAGGAGGACGATCAGGCGACCGCCGATGAAGCTGTCGCGGAGCTCGAGGATTTCCTCAAAAAAGCCGAGGATTTCCGCATTGCGACGCTGCTTCGCGGACCCTATGACAGCGCGAACGCCGTTCTCAGCCTGCATGCGGGCGCGGGCGGCACCGAGGCGCAGGATTGGGTCAGCATGCTCTACCGCATGTATACCCGCTACGCCGATCGCGCGGGCTTCACCGTTAAGGAGCTCGATCTTCTGGACGGCGACGAAGCGGGCATCAAGTCCGTCACCTTCGAGTGCCAGGGTGACAACGCCTATGGCTATCTCAAGGCCGAGAAGGGCGTTCACCGCCTTGTTCGCATATCGCCTTTCGATTCTTCGGGAAGAAGGCACACCTCGTTCGCATCGTTGGACGTTACGCCCATCTTCGAGGATGACGACAACTCCATCGAGATAAAGCCCGACGATATCCGCATCGACACCTACCGTTCGGGCGGCGCGGGCGGTCAGAACGTAAACAAGGTTTCGTCCGCTGTTCGCATTACGCATCTTGCAACGGGCATCGTGGTTCAGTGCCAGAACGAGCGCAGCCAGCTTCAGAATAAGGAAGTTGCGATGCGCATACTCAAGGGTAAGCTCGTTGAGATCAAGGAGCGCGAGCGCATGGAGCAGATGGCCGATATCAAAGGCGAGATGAAGAAGATCGAATGGGGCAGCCAGATCAGAAGCTACGTTTTCCAGCCCTATACGATGGTCAAGGATCACCGCACCGGCGAGGAAACGGGCAATATCCAGGCGGTCATGGACGGCGATCTGGATGCGTTTATACATTCATTCTTAATGAAGTCCTAACTGCTCGCCGCCACTCGCCGTGGAGGCGTTTGGAGAAAAATGCTGCGGCTTGCTTCGCATTTTTCTCTTATGCAGGGGTAATAATCAAAGAAATTCCGCAGGAATTTCTACCACAATGTGCCGCAAGGCATACATCACGCGCCGCAAGGCGCACATCATGTGCCGCAAGGCACGCATCATGTACCGCAGGTACACATCATTTTTTCCGGAGGAAAACAACATGGGTAAATTCAACGGTTTCCGCCCCGGCGGCGGCAACATGCAGGACCTTATGCGCCAGGCGCAGAAGATGCAGGAGAACGTTCAGAAGGTTCAGGACGAGGTCGGCAACGCCGAGTTCGAAACCAGTGTCGGAGGCGGCGCGGTCAAGGTCGTTATCAACGGCAGGAAGGAGTTCAAATCCATCGAGATCAGCCCCGCCGCAGTCGATCCGGACGATATCGAGATGCTGCAGGATCTGATCCTCTCCGCCGTCAACGAGGCGATCCGCACCGCGGACGAAACGATGGAGCAGGAGATGGCGAAGGTCACCGGCGGCCTCGGCAATCTCGGCGGCTTCGGCTTCTGATTCATAAAAGCCTTTAGTTCCAAGTAAAAATGGAAGCTCTTGATAATCTTATCATAAAACTGAACAGGCTGCCGGGCGTTGGTATAAAAAGCGCCCAGCGGCTTGCTTTCCATATTCTCGCCATGAGCGATGAGGATGCGCAGGCGCTTGCGGGCTCCATAACCGAGGCGAAAGCGCGCGTTCACTACTGCCCCGTTTGCGGCAACTTCACCGAAAACGAGCTCTGCTCGGTCTGCGCGGATCAAAAGCGCACGAGCGAGCTTATCTGCGTTGTGGAAAGCGCACGCGACGTTATCTTTATGGAGCGCATCCACGAATTTCGCGGCAAATACCACGTTCTCGGCGGCGTACTCTCCCCCATGGACGGCATCGGGCCGGACGAGCTTCGCATAAAGGAGCTGCTTTCGCGCATCGAAAACGAGGGCGTGAAGGAGCTTATTCTTGCCACCAATCCGGACGTTGAGGGCGAGGCGACCGCAAGCTATCTTGCAAAGCTTATAAAGCCCCTCGGCGTTCGCGTTTCAAGGATAGCGCACGGCATACCCATCGGCGGCAATCTTGAGTACGTTGATGACGTTACGCTTGCAAAGTCGATAGAGAACAGAAGGGAAATGTAAGCTGAATGAAGTTCTTCCTCGGGCTTGAATGTTCCGGCGCGGCGGGTTCAAAGTGGCAAATCATGGCAAATATGCTTGAGCCGATATTCAACGCGCATTTTGAGGATAAAGAATACCCTTTTCTTGAAAATATCGGTATCAGCTCCGTCATTATGCAGGATGAATTCATCGATGGGTATCCCGAGCGAGTTTATTTTTCAAGGAAGAAAAAGTTTTTCGACGTTCGCCTTCATATTCCCTACAAAGCCTTTTGCTATTCAAAAGGAATCGAGCGCAGAAGGCTGTATGCCGCTCATATTATCGCCTCGCTGAAGGCTTTTGAAAGCCGCATGAAAACGAAGGAAGAAAAGGCCGCATTATGCGAAATAATCGGCATAGCGGACGAAATTTTGCAAACATGGCTAAGCATTAAGGATGAGCATGATGACACCGTTAGCCTTTTGCCGCTTGCAAAATCAAAATGAAATCGCAAGAAAATACAACTCCGCAGAAGCTTTTATTGCACGAACGATTAGAAAGGATGCAACATTCTGCGCAATATCTATGACTGAAATTAAGATAGAGCAATTAGTCTTTTCGTACAACAAATCCGTGCCTTTGATAAAATGCTCGGCTCTCAGCTTGGAGCAGGGAAATATTTATGCTTTAGTCGGATCAAACGGAAGCGGAAAAACAACGTTTTTAAAACTGCTTTTGGGATTGCTTAAACCCACCGAAGGCACGATCACCGGAATTGCGGATAATCGGATTGCCTTCGTGCCTGATTACAACGGACTTTATGAATCGCTTTCCGTTCTTGAAAACATTAAATTCAGATTGAGCTTATACAACAGGCGTTATCGAACCGAGAAACAGAATGTGCTCGAGCTTCTTTCAAAGTATAAGCTTAGCAATGAGCAAAACAAGCTTGTTCGCGATTTATCGCTCGGTATGAAGAAAAAGGTTGCATTGATATGCGCTATGGCAGTGGAGCCATCGGTGCTTATTCTTGATGAGCCAACAGGCGGATTGGATGCGGATGCGCAGCATGAGCTCTCGCTGATGCTAAGCCGGTTTATGGATTCCGAACGAATCATTATCTGCACCTCTCACGACAGTGAATTTTTGCGCGCACTGCCAAAGTGCCGCATTGTTTCATTCCCGATGGAGCAATAATATGATTTATGCTATCAAGACGCAGCTGATTGGAATAATAAGATCGAAAAAACTTGTATGCACGTTGTTATTTGCGCCCGTGATTTTTCTGTTTTGCTCTTTCAATGCAGAAAATGCTAATTTCCCCGTTTCTTACGTTCTGATTCTATTTGCAGGCTTGATCACAATGTTGAGCAGTGAAATCTTGCATTGGCTAACAATTGATGAAATAAAGGACGGCATTTTTGATATCATGCTTATAAGCCCGCTTCCAAAATGGCGGCTGTTAATTTCTAAATTATTCGTTCCCGCTGCAACGGGCGCAGGCATGGCCTTCTTCACGCTTTTCTTAAACAATCTTCTTACAAGGTATTTCCATTTCGCTGTTTGGCAATTCTCAATGTGGACAACGGTTCTGCTGCTGTTCAGCGCGTGTTTTTTTGCGGTTCTTGAATTCATAACACTGCTGATAACGAGAAAAAGAAATACCAGTTTGCATTTTTTTCTTTTGGCGCTCGGCGCTTGCGCCACGATGGGGCTGTTCTACTTAATAGAGCTCCATGCTTATTATGTCTTTATAGCTATAATAACAGTTCTGCTCGCTTCCGGCGTTTATGCTCTGTTTAGACTGCTCAAGTCCAATCAACGCATCATATCCGATAAGCAAAGATATGTTTTTCCGAATTTATACAGCGCTGCGAACCTTTCTCCACTAAGAGCATTATTCGGAAAGAATCTATCCGTATTAAGACTTTACAGATTTTCTGCTTTGCAGCTCGTCATCGCTGCTCTTGCGCCGGTACTTGTTGCCTGCCTTGCTTTTTTGCAGCCTAATCTGCCGTTTGACATATTTTTAATTTTCTCTTTTGCTGCGATACCTTGTGTTTCAAATATATATCTTGTTTTTTATTCCTTCCTGTATGAAAACAGGAGCAAGGCAAACGATATGCTTCGGATTATCGGAGTAACTCCGATTGGAAGCATTGCCGAAAAAGCGGTTGCCGCTTGGATCGTATCTTGTGCTCTATGTATAGGCTGCTGCATAGCAACAAGCCTATTCCTACCCCTGAGCATTAGGGCATTGCTTTTAATGCTTGCCAGCAACTTCGTTTCTTCGCTAATATGCGGTATTCTGTCGTTTAAAGTCAATTCGTTTAAAGGCGAGAATATCTACAAGGCTCTCATATCTGTGATAGTGCTTGCAGTGCATTGCATTGTGGTTGTTTTGGTCTAACCGCACTCAAAGAAGTGCAGTTAGACCGTTTTACGTATGTATTCGTTTTTATATCCTTATCCGCACCCTGTCGCCGTCCGCGGATTCGATATTCACAAGGTCGAAATGTCCGTTTTGGCGAACATATTTTTTAACCGCCTTGGCGAGCTTCTGCGCGGTCTCCTCGCTGATCGCGGGCGCATTCTCGGGCTTTGCGTGCCTATTGGCCATACGCCACACCCACCGCCAGCCTATCGCCGAGGTCGGCACGGCGAGTATTATCGGCAGCTTCATATCATCCGATTTAACGTAGATGCGCATTTACTCCACCACTATTCGAACATGGTCGCCTTCCGCGCTGTCCACGGTGACGAGCTCGCCGATTATCCCCTGCTCAATGAGCTTGAATATCGCCTTGAAGTCGATGCCCTGCGCCCATTTATTGCCCGCAAGCAGGTTCTGCGTTCCGTCGCTTTCAACGAGCACGCGAATGAGCGCCACGGGCAGGTTCACGCGCACTCTGTCGTTATCCGCGCTGTCCACATATACCCTCAGCGTCAGCTTGTCGATATCGAGCTGCTTTGCATCGGCAAGCATGACCGCATCCTTCTTCACCCTGCCCATCAGCTCATCGAGCGAGATATCGAAGATCTCCGAGAGCTTCAAAAGCGTGTCGATATCGGGCGAGGTAAGATCGTTTTCCCATTTGGACACCGCCTGCGCCGAGATATTGAGCTTATCCGCGATGCTGTCCTGAGTCATTCCGCGCTGCTTTCTGAGCGCCGCGAGCCTTGTTCCGAAAGTTTCCATAATTTTAGCCTCTCTTTCCGCCGACTTTCCGCCGGCAACGATACGAGTATAGCGTTTTTCACTCCCGTTATGAAGCGACCAGTCGTTGATATTATAACCTAAAAGTTGATTTTTCGCTAACCTGTTTGTTGAGTTGGCGGTTTTTGGCGTAAAAAAGCCGATGAAGGGCTGTTAAAAGGCTTCATCGGCTGTTTCTCACTCATGATTGATATAATCCGTATCCTCGGTCTCGGTCGGAACGAACTCCTGCTTCACGAGCGCCTTGCTGAACTGCGTTTCGTAGAGCTCGGTATAGGTGCCGCCGCGCTTGACGAGCTCGGAGTGCACGCCGCGCTCGACTATCTCGCCGTCCTTGACGACCAAAATTTCATCCGCCGCGAGTATGGTTGAGAGCCTGTGCGCGATAAGGATGCTTGTTCTTTCCTTAATTATGGGATCGATCGCATCCTGTATCTTCTGCTCGGAAATCGAATCGAGCGCGCTGGTGGCTTCATCGAAAATGAGCAGCGCGGGATTTTTGAGCAGCACGCGCGCTATCGAGATGCGCTGCTTTTCGCCGCCCGAGAGCTTGAGGCCGCGGTTGCCGACTATCGCGCCAAGGCCGAGCTCCTGCTTCTCGATGAAGTCGTAGATATTAGCCTTCTTGCAGGCCTCGATCAGCTCCTCGTCGGTCGCATCGGGCTTTGCGTAGAGCAGATTCTCCCTTATCGTGCCGTTGAAAAGATAGGTCTCCTGGCTCACTATGCCGATATTCTCGCGCAGATGTGCAAGATCCTGTTCGCGCACGTCCACACCGTCGAAGATAACGGCGCCGCCCTGCACGTCATACAGGCGCGGGATAAGGTTTATCATCGTGCTCTTGCCGCTGCCCGAGGGGCCGACTATCGCAACGCTCTTGCCGCTTTTTAGCGTGAAGCTGACGTTTTTGAGGATCTGCCGCTCGCTGTCGTATGAAAAATCGACGTTTTTAAACTCCACGCTGCCTGTATTCTTCTCGGTGATAACGGGATTTTCGGGCTGCTCGATCTCAACGGGCATATCGTAATAATCAAATATTCTCGTGAACAGCGCCATGGAGCGAATCCACTCGACCTGAATATTCAGAAGCGAGTTCACGGGGCCGTACATCCTTCCGAGAAGCCCGACAAGCACCGTTATATCACCCACGGTGAGCTTTGAATCGTACTTCATCATCATTATGCCGCCAACGAGGTACAGAAGCATCGGGCCGATGCTCGAAAAAGTTGTGATAACGACCATGAACCAGCGGCCCGCCATGCTCTCCTTGAGGTTCAGGCGGATCATTTTGCCGTTTACGCTCTCATATTTTGCGTATTCGTGATCCTCCTTGCCGAAGAGCTTGACGAGTAGCTGACCGCTGACCGAGAGGGTCTCATTTAAAATGCCGTTCATCTCGTCGCTGCACTCCTGCGATTCCCGGGTCAGCTTCCAGCGCGTTTTGCCCGCCATGCGAGTTGGGATAACGAAGAGCGGGATTATCAGCATGCCCACGACCGCGAGTATCGGATTCTGTCGAAGCATTATGATTATCGCCGCGATAAGCGTTATCGTGTTCGACAATATCGAGGTGAAGGTGTTCGTTACAACGCGCTCCACGCCCGAGATATCGCTCGTCATCCTCGTTATGATATCGCCCTGATTGCTCGAGGTGAAGAAGCGCTGGCTCATCTTTTGAAGATGGCGATACATTTTATTACGCATATCGTAGGAGATATGCTGCGCTATCCAGTTGTTGAGGTAGCTTTCGCCGACCTTGATGAGGTTCGAGCCGAGCGTAACGCCGAGCGAAACGAGTATCAGCGTGATAAGAAGCTTCATATTGCGGCCGATAAGACCGTCATCGATTATCTTACCCGTCAAAACCGAGGGCAGCAGACCGAGCACCGATGAGATCACTATAAGTATCAGCACCAGCGCCATCTGCTTCCAATACGGCTTTAGATACGACATTATTCTTTTGATAAGCGGCCATGTGACCTTGGGGCGGTTCTTCTTCTCCTCCTCGGTCAGAAATCCGCCTCTGCCGTGCATTCCTCCGGGACCTCTCATGCTTTAATTCCTTTCAAGTGAATAGTGAATAATGAATATTGAATGATTGAGGTTGAGATCCCTTCGGGATCTCTTCATTACTATTCCCCTGCTCCCGCGCCTTTATCGCGGCTCAAGCTCAAACAGAGCCTTGGGCAGATGGCAGTAGCCGCTCGGGTTCTTATCAAGATATTTCTGATGATACTCCTCGGCGATGCAAAAATCTGAAAGAGGCAACACCTCCACCGCAAGCGGCGCGCCAAGGCGAATGCGCTCAAGCTCGCAATAACGCTTTATGCGCGGCTCAAGCTCCGCATCGGTGTAATAGATTCCGGTGCGGTACTGAATGCCCTCGTCGCCGCCCTGCTTGTTTACCGAAAGTGGGTCTATCGCCATGAAATAGTAGCCGAGCAGCTTTTCTATGGAGATTTTTTCATCGTCAAAATCGATCTTGACGGTTTCGGCATGCCCGCTCGAGGCGCATACCTGCTCGTAGGTAACTTCCCCGGCGCCGCCGTTTGCATAGCCGGCCTCGGTTTTGATAACGCCCGTGAACTGGTCGAAGAAGCGCTGAACGCCCCAGAAGCAGCCTCCGGCGAAATAGACGGTTTTTTGCATAGTTTTTCACTCCGTATTATTGAAAATTTTGGATAAGCAAGGACAATCACCCATTTTATCGATTTGATTTTAGCACAAATATATTAATATTGCAATCACTTTATAAAAAGCCGTGGCAAAGTCACAAAATGTTAATAAAATAAGAGTACTTCAATCTTGCGTTAGCCTCGGGTATCTGATATAATATTGCATGGATGAAAATGGGGTTTTTCGGGCTCTCCCAAGACCCTGATATCCGCTTCATCCGAGTAAATATTGCCGAAAGGAAAACAGCCATGAAAAAATTCATCTCCCTCATGCTTGCAGCTATCCTTGCAGTAAGCGCTTTCTCCTTCGCTTCCGCAAAGTCCGTTCCCGAAGACACCCGCGCGGGCTTCGGCATGAGCATTGCCGGCTTCAGCACCACCGATCTCGAGGGCAACCCTGTGGACAGCTCCGTTCTCGACAATGCTGAGATCAGCTTCATCAACTATTGGGCAACCTGGTGCGGCCCCTGCGTAAACGAAATGCCGCATATCAATCAGCTCTTCCAGCTTAGCCAGAACGACCCCAATTACAGCGTGCAGGTTCTCGGCGTTATCTCCGAATCCAACGGCTGCACCCCCGCCTCCGCTCTTGCGTTCCTCAAGCAGCGCGGCTATGAGTGGGTAAATCTGCGCAAGGACAACGTGCTCAACTCCGTTTTCAGCACCTGCCCCTACGTTCCCCAGACCCTGATCGTTACCCGCGACGGCCGCATTCTCGACCATATCGTCGGCTCCTTCCCCACCTACAACATGCTCAAGGAATACGTCGATATGTGGATCGATGCGCTCGATCATCTGAACGAGACCTGCACCGTTACCTTCAAGAACGCTGCAAACGACGAGGTTCTCACCACCATCGAGGTTCCCTATGCAGGCGTTATCGAGATGCCCCAGGCCCCCGCTATCGAGGGTCATACCTTCGCAGGCTGGCAGATCGATCCCGACAACAATAGCTACCAGATGGACGACAACATTCTCGTTACCTACTACGATCCCTACTATCTGCTCGCTATGGGCGACTGCACCATCTACGGCACCTATAACGTTCAGAGGTTCCTCGTTCGCTTCTACGACAGCATCACCAATCAGATGATCTCCCAGTCCATGGTCGATTACGGTCAGGCCGCAACCGCGCCCAATCCCCCCGAGCATGAGGGCTATACCTTCATCGGCTGGGATCAGGATTTCAGCTACGTTACCGGCAACATGAGCGTTTACACCGTCTATGAGCAGGGCACCAGCCCCTTCGTTCCCGGCGATATGGACAGCAACGGCTCCGTTTCCACCGCGGATGCGATCACCATTCTTCGCATGGCAATGGGTCTTCAGAACGTTACCGATGCCAACCTTCCCGTTGCGGATATGAGCAACAACGGCTCCGTTGGCATGGAGGATGCTATCATGGCGCTGCGCACCGCGCTCGGCCTGTAAGCTCTCCCCGTTTCCCCCACTCATAAATAACTCTAAATAAAATCAATCCGAAAGGACCGACTATGCTTTCTAAAAAAACCATCAGTTCAACGCTTCTGATACTGCTTGCGTTCACGCTGATCTTCACGGGCTGTGCGCATCCCTGGCGGATCGCGCCCAACCCCAATCCGACCACCGCGGATCCCGGGCTCGTTACGAACGGGCCCGAGGATACCGTTGAGCCCGTCACCGATGCGCCCACAGACGAGCCCACCGAGGCTCCTACGGACGAGCCTACGGATGAGCCGACCGCTGCACCCACGGACGAGCCTACCGATGAGCCGACTGCGCCGCCCGATGAAACGAATGCACCCGAGACCGAGCAGCCCACGGGCAGCGAGCCTCCCGTGACCGGCGGAGCAACGAATCCTCCGGCGACCACCGCGCCTTCGGTGACCAACACTCCTTCTGCGGCAACACCCACTCCGGCAACCACGCCGACACCCAAGCCCACACCGACTCCTACGCCCGCGCCTACACCCACGCCGGTGCCTACACCCACGCCCGCACCGACACCGAAGCCGGATATCCCGAATTTCTCTTCAAAGGCGATAAACGCAGGTCAGGGAACGTATGACAACAGCTTCCTGTATGGAAATAAGCTCACTATGGTCAATGTTTGGTCCACCACCTGCGGCCCGTGCATTGCGGAGATGCCTCATTTCCCGCAGCTTGAGAGCCGTTACGGCTCAAGGGGCTTCAAGATTTTGAGCGTTCTCGGCGATTCCGAAACCCCCGGCGCAATTCCCACGGCGCTCAACATCATCAACGGAATGGGCTTCAACATTCCCGTTATCAGAAATAACGGCGGCGTTCCCCAGGCGTTCCCCGCAGCGGCGTATCCGATGACCTATTTTATCGACTCCTACGGGCGCATCCTGCAGAGAGTTCCCGCCGCAAACACCTTTGAAGGCTGGTGCCAGATCATTGACGGTCTGCTCCCCTGACGGAAAGGATTAACTATGGCAAATATTAAAGAAACTGTTGTTAAGAAGGATTGTCCGCTCGATCGCGGTGCGCTTAGGTATATCGTTCCCGCCGTCATAATGGCGATCGGCGCAGGCTTCCTTATCTACGGCATCTTTGACGGCGAGATAAACGCCGTGTTCTCAAAGGCTATCGCGCTCTGCCGCGAATGTGTGGGGATAGGCTGATATGGAAACTAAAGCAAATTCAAAACCCAAGAAAACGATCATGCAGGTTCGCAAAGCCGTTGAACGCAAAAGACTTCTTATACAGGCCGCGTTCAGCATCCTGACCAACAGCTACATCGTGGGCTTCCTGAAGGGCACCATCTACACGGGCAGCCTCAAGCAGATCTGCGTTCCCGGTATGAACTGCTACTCCTGCCCCGGCGCCTTGGGCGCATGTCCCATCGGCGCACTTCAGGCGGTGTTCAATCAGGGCAAATACGAAAAGGGCTGGTTTGATGCCAAGTCCTCCACCTTCGTTGCTCCGCCGATGTACTATTTCGCGTTCTACGTTGTTGGTTTTCTGATGCTGGTAGGCGCACTCTGCGGAAGGCTCGTTTGCGGCTTCCTCTGCCCCTTCGGACTTATTCAGGATCTTATCTACAAGATCCCCGTGCCGAAGAAGATGAAGATACGCACCTTCCCGGGCGACAAGCCGCTGAGGTATCTGAAGTACTTCTTCCTCGTGGTATTCGTTATCATCCTTCCCCTTTTCTACGAGGCAAACCCGTTCTTCTGCAAGTATATCTGCCCCTCGGGCATGCTTATAGGCGGCATCCCGCTGATGACCTTCGGTTCCCTGTTCGGAAACATCGGTCAGGGCACCGGCACGGGCATCACGAGCTGGGCAGAGGCGGGCAATCTGACGATCCTCAAGCTCGCGATCATGACCTTCCTGCTCGTGCTTTCCATCTTCATCTATCGCCCGTTCTGCAAATACGTTTGCCCCCTCGGCGCGATCTACTCGTTCTTCAACCGAATCTCGCTGTATCGCTACAGCGTTGATGAAGCGAAGTGCACTCACTGCGGCGCGTGCAAGCATGCCTGCCGCATGGGCGTGGACATCACCAAAACCCCGAACAGCCTCGAGTGCATCCGCTGCGGCGACTGCAAGGCGGCCTGTCCGCAACATGCGATCTGCGCCGGTTTTGGAAAGAAAAAAGCAAATGGCGCCAACGCCAATGCCGACAAGGTTGCATAAAGCTCGATTTTATGCTATAATGGCGCTTGCATCGAAAATCAATGCATTATCTTTAAGTAAGGAGTAATCAAAAAGCTATGAAAAAGTTTTTCGCTCTGCTTATTGCTTTCGCGATGATCGCCGTTCTCGGCGTTCCCGCGTTTGCAGACAATGCGGAACCCATCTTCAACACCGTTTTCACCCGCGTTGAAAACGAGCCCACCGTTGAATACGACGAGTGGGAGATCCCCTACAACGTGTGGACTCCCATGGCGGACAACGCCCCCATCGCGGTCGGCGAAACCGTCACCATGCTTCTTACCTACAACGTTCCCGCGAGCGTTGAGGGTTACAGCGAGCGCCTTCTCGGCAGCATCGAGTATCTGACCGAGATCAGCGGCATCGATGAGATCGAGCTCGTTGAGGCAATGGGCTGCGATCCCCTTCTCAACTGCGACTATGAGATCGGCATCTGCGTTCCCGTTCCCGGCGAATATGCAAACATCGAGCATGAGGGCACCACTCTCAAGGTCATGGCCGAGCTCGGCAGCACCGTTTCCGTCGTTGTTCGCGGCACCGCGACCGCCGATCACGTTACCGGCAGCATGGACGTTACCATCGGCCAGCACAGCTTCCCCGCTTATTTCTACGAGAAGGTCGTTGAAAAGACCGGCGAGGGCAGCTACAACGTGCATTGGTCCGACTTTATGCTCGTTCAAAAGCGTTCGGTCGAGTTCCGCCCCGGCAACATCTTCGTTGGCCTGAACAACCACTATTATCGCATGATCGACGAACAGGGCGACATTCAGCAGTTCGTTCCCGTCGATGAGAACTTCGAGGATAACGGCGATCCTATCGGACATTCCGATGGCAATTTCGATACCCTTGCCGACATTTTTGCGGAAGTATCCGATCTGTTTGGCATCTACGCCTATGAGATGAACTTCACAGATGAAAGCTTCCTCGGCGAAGGCGAGCACTACACCATTGAGTATCCCTACGACTTCGGCGCAAACGGCGATGCTGAGCCCACCGAGGAGCCTGCACCCGCTGAGCCCACCGAGGAGCCTGCACCCGCTGAGCCCACCGAGGAACCCGCACCCGCCGATCCCACCGAGGAGCCCGCTCCCGCCGATCCCACCGAGGAACCTGCACCCGCAGAGCCCACCGAGGAGCCCGCACCCGCTGAGCCCACTCCCGCTCCCGTTCCCGCAACCGGAACGATCAGCCTTGCCGTTCTCGGCATCGCTGCGGCAGTCTCTGGCGCTGCAGTATGCTTCAGCCGCAGGAAGAATTCCTAACGCTAAACTGTAATCGATCAAAAACGGTGTGTCAACAGGCACACCGTTTTTCGTTTTCTCATTCGTTTTCCCGAGTGTTCTCGCGATCTTGTTCTCGCTTAGCTTCACACTTTTCGGAGTTTTTTGCCTTGAGCCTTCTGAGCCTTGCCTCATAGATATCGCAGAGCTCATCGGCATATTCGCTGTAAAGGCTTCCCGCGACCACTCGAAAGGCCGCTCTTCCGCCGCTCGGACTCACGGGCTTAACGAGCACCCAGCCCGTGTCGCATTTGAGCTGCAATCCGTTCGATGAGGCTTGAAGCCCGCCGCGCCCCTCGTCGAATAGCTCGCGCAGCATCCGTCCCGTGTCGCGGCAGCTCGTTTCCACTTCCGCCTCGCGCGTGAATACTTGGGGAAATGCGTTTATTCGGCGAACAAGGCTTCCGTCCGAAAACAGCTCGCAGAGCATGAGCGCTACTGCCTCGGGCAGATGCAGCCGTCTGTCAAGCCCCCGCTTCACCGATTCGCGAATAAGCTCCGCCGCTTCGTCTTTCGCATAAACAGCCTCCGCTCCCCCGCTTTCGAGCCTTCGCTTATACGCTTCATGCAGCGAATCGGGCAGCACGAGCCTGCGTTCGCCCTTTTCCACGGCGTATTCGGCGAGCACCGCGAGGATAAGCCGCGAGTCCGCGACCGTTTCACCGAAGGAAAGATAGAGCATATCCCGCTCGTCTATCAGCACGCAGAGCGTGTTTTCATCGGGCGAACTCGGCTTTTCGCGCCCATAGGTTTCTTCAACACACCAGCCGAGCCGTAGGAGCAGCTTTGCGATAGTCGTTTTTTGCTGCCTTCCCGCGCAGATGCGCAGCGTTTTTGCTTTCTCCATCAGAATTTTGCGATCCACCCCCTCCATGAGCCAATGCTCGAACGCCTCCTCCATGCCGTTCATGCCCGTTATTAGCCCGAGCTCCGCAGCGAGCCTCGGCTTTTTTTCGCCGAGCATGAACGCGGCCTTCACCCTTCGCACGGTATCCGCAGTCGCCTCGCAGCCGTTTTCATCGAAGAGTATCAGCTCCGCTCCGCCTTCGCCGCCCGCCGCAATATAGATGCCGCCCGTGAAGATCGAGCGGGAGACCGTGAACGCGAAGCAGGAGCTTGAGCAGGGCGTGAGCGAAGATGCATCAACGCCCTGCGAAACGATGCCCGCAAGCACGGCCTGCTTCAGCATCACGGATACGCTCTCCCCATCCGTGCAGACGGCAAGCTTTGCGGGAAGCGCTTTATAAAACAGGCTTGCGTATGAAGCACCGAGCCTCAGCGCAGTTTCGGGAGTCAGCTCCCCCGCATTAGCGCGCACTCTGCCGCCGAAGAACGCTGCGCGCGAAGCCGTTTCACCCCAGATCAAGCTGTGCTCTATCCCTGCGCCGCTTTCGACCTGCTTTTGCGGCCAAACCGCCGCATTCGGCATAAGCGTTGCGCCCGCGCCGATATGCGTTCCCGCGCCCACGATGCTGCCCGAAAACAGCTTCGCGCTGCGCCCTATCCAAGCGTTTTCGCATACAACAGCCTCGCGAAGCTCGCAGCTTGCGCCTATATGTGCATTTTCAAGCACGATACTGCGCTTTAAGCTTGCCCCGCATTCGACCGCTGCGCCGCTTCCTATGATCGTGTGCGCACCTATAGCAGCGCCATCCTCGATCAGAGCGCCGCTGCCGATATAGCAGGGCGCAGTAAGCTTAGCCCCGCTCGCGATCCTCGCATTCGGCTCGATCCATACTCCGTTTTCGCATTTGGCTGTCGTTTCAAAAGCTATCCTGCCGTTCAGCATATCCATCTGGGCACTGCGGTACTGATCGATATTTCCGATATCGCACCAATAGCTCTCGCTTTTGAAGCCGTAGAGCTTCAAGCCTCTTTGCATCATCAGCGGGAAAAGATCATTTGAAAAATCGAAGGGCTCGCCCTTCGGTATCAGCTCCAAAGCCTCTTTTTCAAGCACGTAGATTCCCATATTGGCATAGTCGCTGAACACGCAGCTTCGCTCGGGCTTTTCTATGAAGCGCACGATAAAGCCGTTTGCATCCGTGACCGCAACGCCGTACTCGCTCGGCTCATCCACCCGCGTCAGCGCAACGGTCGCCGCGGCTCCGCTTTCTTTATGCGTTCGCACGAGCGCGGTAAGGTCGATATCCGTCAGCCCGTCTCCGCTTAAGATCAAAACGGGTTCGTCCGCGCCCTCGGTATCGAGCGCAAAGTGCACGCTGCCCGCCGTGCCGAGATCCCGCATGGGATCGAAGAAGGAGCACTTCATCGCCCATTTTTCGCCGCTGCCGACATAATCTTTTATTGTCTCCGCCATGTATCCGAGCGTGAAGCCGACCTCCGTGAAGCCGTGCTTTTTGAGGTTGTCGAGCACATAGTCCACTATCGGCCTGTTGAGCAGAGGCGCGAGGGGCTTGGGCATCGTGCAGGTCAGCGGGCGCAGCCTTTGCCCCTCTCCGCCCGCCAATATGATCGCTTTCATAAAAAATAATACCGCCTTTCAAAATGAACTGCGGTATTATTATCATCTGCTGTCGGAAAAAATATCCGTTGAAATATTTACCTTTCGAGCTCAACGGGAGCATCGCTTCCGGGAGTCACGTCGTAGTAAAGTATTCCATAATAGTAGTTGTTTGCTTCGATCGTGGCGTAGTATTCCGTGAAATCATACCACGGAATGCCGCACCAAACCGCCCTGTAGAACAGCACCTTCGGGGGCAGCACGCTGCCATGCGTTCTGAATACGTATTCCGCAGAGGCCTGCGCAACGGGGTTGGGCTGCGTGTTTTCAAACAGCGAGAGCGGACGGTTGCCGAACTGGTTCCGCTGAAGCAGAACGCCAACGACGTTGTTGGGGAAATGGCCGGACTGGTTCATAACGCGGTTATAAACGATGCTCGCGATCGCACGATAGCCGCGATAGGTGCTGCCGGGGCCCTCCATGTGGCAGAGCGCCGCAACGAGACGGATCTCGTAATCGGTGAACTGATGCCCGCCCGGGTTCGGAGCCGGAGCCGGAGTCGGTGTCGGATTCGGGGTCGGGTTCGGAGAATGCCCAAGCGTCAGATACTGCCTTGCAATGTAGCCGGTTCGGCTGTTATAGGTACAGCGGTACCATGCGCTGTTCTGCGCGATGATGCGCACCTCGGTGCCGTAGGTGAGCACGGTGATAACGTCCGAATTCGTGTTCGGCGCGGTGCGGAAATTGACGCGCTGAGTATTCACGTACGCCGCCATATTAGACGTATCCGTGAAGGGATCGGGATCAGGCGTGTTCGTGGGCTTCGGGGTGTTCGTCGGCCTCGGGGTAGCCGTTGGCTTCGGCGTTTCGAGCGTTCCGAGGGTAACGTAGGGCTTTGCTATATAGCCCACCGTGCCGCTGCAGCGAACACGGTACCATTCGCTCGTCTGCGCGATGGCCGTTACGGAGGTGCCGTAGGTCAAAATGTCTATTATTTCCGCATCGGTCGAGGGGGCGGAGCGGAAGTTTACGTATGCCCTGTTCGTGTAGCCGGACTCGTTGTTCATGGGAACGAACGGCTCGCTCGTAGGCGCGGGAGTGTTCGTCGGCTTCGGAGTAGGCATCGGAGTCGGGGTGGGCGTCGGGGTCGGCGCGTTCGTAGGCGTTGTGGTGGGATAGGGAGTCGGCATGGGATAGCCCGGGCCGGGATAGCTCAGATAAGGCTTTTTAACGTATCCGTTTTTGCCGTTGTACGTTACTCTGTGCCATTCGGGGGAGTCGCCTGTAATGAGCACGTGCGTGCCGTAGGTGAGCTCGGCCACTATATCCGAATCGGTCGAGGGCTTGGCGCGCATATTCACGACCTCCCTGTTCGCAAAAGCCTCCATGTTTGCAACGGGCTCGAACGGGTCGGGAGTCGGGTTTGCGGGCTGAACGGGCTCTTCCTGCCCCTCAACGGTGAGATAGGGCTTGGCGATGAATCCCCGCACTCCCTCATAACGCACACGATACCAGTTGGGGCTATCGCCCGTCACTTTTACCTCGGTGCCATCGGTGAGCTCGAAGTAGATGACCGCATCCAGCGAAGGCTTGGCGCGGAAATTGACGTAGGGAGCATTGATGATACCGCTCAGCCAATCCACGGGATAGAAGCCGTCCGCATCGGGCGTGGAATCGGGCTCGGGAGTGGCGGTTCTCGGCGCCGGCGTGGGCTTGCCCGTGGGCTCCTCGACGGGGGGCTCGGTGGGCGTTTCGGTGGGCGCTTCGGTGGGCGCTTCGGTCGGCGCTTCGGTTGGTTCCTCGGTCGGTGCATCAGTGGGCGCCTCGGTCGGAACGAAGGTTATGATCGGTGTTTCGATCGCGTTTTCGGTGGGTGCGGGCGTTTCAGTCTGTGCATACTGCGTTGGTGCGGGAGTGTTCGCATCCGTAGATGTTCTCTCATTCGCGCAGCCCGAAAGTGCCGCCGCTGCCATCGCCGCTGCCATTACGGCAGCCGCGAGGCGCATTTTTGTTTTTGATAAACTCAAGGCATTATCCTCCTTTTCTCATTCACCCGAATTTCCTTACACTTCGGGCGGATCCATATAGGATCAGATAATGTATTTATTTATGTTCTCCGCGGAGCTTCCCTCGATATGCTCCCTGACATATTTTTCATCTATCTCCACGGTGATCATCGGATGGGTGCCCGTTGCATTGAACGAGATATCGTCCAGCAGCGTTTCAACGATGGTATGCAGCCTCCTCGCACCGATATTTTCGGTTGTTTCATTCGCACGGAAGCACGCTTCGGCTATTTTTTCAAGCGCGTCCTCGGTGAACTCAATATGGATGCTGTCCGTCTCCAAAAGGGCGGTGTACTGCTTGATTATCGCGTTCTCGGGCGCGGTGAGTATGCGCTTATAGTCCTCAAGGGTGAGCGCGTTGAGCTTAACGGTTATCGGGAATCTGCCCTGCAGCTCGGGGATCAAATCGTTCAATTTGGAAATATGGAATGCGCCCGCCGCGATAAACAGCATATAATTCGTTTTAACGGGGCCGTATTTCGTGTTCACAACGCTGCCCTCGACTATGGGCAGAATATCCCTCTGAACGCCCTCCCTTGAAACGTCGGGACCGTGACCGCCGCCGTTAGCGGCTATCTTGTCGATCTCGTCGATGAAGATGATGCCGTCCTGCTCCGCCTTTTCAACGGCCTCGCGGATGACCTCGTCCATATCGATGAGCTTATCGGCCTCCTCGTTTTCGAGGATGCGCCTTGCTTCCTTGACGGTGACCTTCCTGCGCTTGGTCTTTTTCGGGAGCAGGCCGCCGAACATTTCGTTAAGATTCATGTCGATGCCCATGGCGATCATCTGATCGTTGCCGCCCGTGGGGTTCTCGATAACGTCTATCTCGATGATATCGTCCTCATGCTTCCCCTCGGAAAGCTCCTTCATCAGCTTTTCGCGCTTGGTGCGCCTTCTCTGCTTCTCTTCCTCGGAAACGGGCGCTATCTCGGTGCTCTTATCGGGCGCAAACGCGCCGAAGAGCTTTTGAAGATTCGTGAGCTGATCGTTTTCAACGGGAGCTGCTGCGCCGTGCATGCCGGCGAGTATATCCACGATGCGCTGCTCCGCCGCAGCGGTCGCCGCAACGCGAACCTTCTCCTGCCATTTGGATTTAACAAGGCGGATAGAGGCTTCAACCAGATCGCGCACCATCGAATCCACGTCGCGCCCGACATAGCCGACCTCGGTGAACTTGGTGGCCTCCACCTTTACAAACGGCGCGTCCACAAGCTTTGCAAGCCTTCTTGCGATCTCTGTCTTGCCAACGCCCGTCGGCCCCATCATAATTATGTTTTTGGGGATTATCTCTTCCTTCAGCTCCTCGGGAAGGCGGCTTCTTCTGTATCTGTTGCGAAGCGCTATCGCTACGGTGCGCTTTGCATCGTCCTGACCGATAATGTATTTGTCGAGCGCCTCGACTATCTGTTTGGGAGTCAGCATATTTTGCATTAAACCTCCTCCACCGTGATATTTGAATTCGTGTAAACGCAGATCTCCGAAGCGATCAGCAGGCTCTTTTTCGCTATCTCGGCGGCATCGAGCTCGGTGTTCTCCTTGAGCGCCCTTGCCGCTGCAAGCGCGTACATGCCGCCGCTGCCGATCGCCGCAACGCCGTCATCGGGCTCGATGACCTCGCCCGTGCCCGAAACTATCAAAAGATCGGTCTCGTTTGCGCATATAAGCAGCGCCTCGAGCTTGCGCATGACCTTGTCGTTTCGCCAATCCTGTGCAAGATCCACCGCCGCGCGCCTGAGGCTGCCGCCGTGGAAGGTCAGCTTGCCCTCGAAGCGGTCGCAGAGCGTGAACGCATCCGCAACGCCGCCCGCGAAGCCGACGACGACCTTATCGTTATAGATGCGGCGAACCTTCTTCGCCGAATGCTTCATGACCGTACTTTCGCCGAGCGTGACCTGTCCGTCGCCCGCAACGGCGGTTTTGCCGTTCTTCTGAACGGCCACTATGGTTGTGCCTCTTATTTCCATATTCTGTCCTCAAAAGTCAATTCATCTATTTCATTGAGCGCCCTTTCGGAGATAAGCGAGTATCTTTTGAGCTTATCCCTCGGCGCGTTCTCAAGGCTCTGCATGATGCCGAAATTGATATTCATCGGCTGGAACGAGCCTCCGTTGTATTCGCTTACGTAGTGCGCAAGCGCGCCTATGGCGGTTTTTCTTGAAAAGTCTATGCTCGGTAGCCCCTTGAGCTTTCTTGCAAGGCAGAGCCCCGCGTAAAAGCCGCTCGCGGCGCTTTCGATATAGCCCTCAACGCCCGTTATCTGCCCCGCGAAGAACACGCCGCTTCTTTCGCGAAGCTCGTATTCGCTCGTAAGGTGCTTGGGCGATTTGAGGTAGGAATTGCGGTGCATAACGCCGTAGCGCATGAACTCCGCACTTTCAAGCCCCGGTATCATGCCGAACACACGGCGCTGCTCGGGGAATTTAAGATTGGTCTGAAAGCCCACGATATTATAGAGCGTTCCCTCGGCGTTGTCCTGCCGAAGCTGCACCACCGCGTACGGCTTTTTACCGTCGCTCGCTGTCAGATCCGTGAGCCCCACGGGCTTCATCGGTCCGAATGCAAGCGTTTGATCGCCCCTTCGCGCCATAACTTCAACGGGCATACAGCCCTCGAAAACGCTCTTATCCTCGAAGCCGTGCAGGGGCGCGGTCTCGGCGGAAGTCAGGGCGCGAACGAAGCTGTAGTATTCGAGCATGGTCATGGGGCAGTTCAGATAATCGCTGCCGCGATCGTAGCGTGAAGCCCTCTTGACCTTATTCATATCGAGCGAATCGAGCGTTACTATCGGCGCGGCCGCATCGAAAAAATGCAGGCTGTCGCCAAGAAGCGCCTCGATGCTTTTCATAAGCTCGCCATCGGTCAAAGGGCCTGTGGCGATGATAACGGGAGTATCGGGAACGCTCGTTATCTCCTTGGAGATCAGCTCTATATTCGGATCGCTCTTTATGCGCTCGGTGACCATCTTTGAAAAGCCTTCCCTATCGACGGCGAGTGCGCCGCCTGCGGGAACGCGGGTCGCATCCGCGCATTCCATAACGAGCGAACCGAGCCGCCTAAGCTCCTCCTTGAGAAGCCCCACGGCGTTGTCGAGCTTATCGGAGCGCAGGGAATTGGAGCATACCAGCTCGCAAAGGTCGTTTGACTTATGCGCAGGGGTATGCTTTTGAGGCTTCATCTCATAGAGCCTAACCCTTATCCCCATCCTCGAGAGCGTATGCGCGGCCTCGCAGCCCGCAAGCCCCGCTCCGATAACGCTTGCGCTCGGTTTTTCCAAATCAATCCTCCTGATCCTGCTGATCCTGCTTCTTGCCTTCTCCGCGCTTGATATAGCCGCAGTCCTTATCCTCGCAGGCGATATACCTGCCGTTTACCCTTATTTTTTGAACGAGCATCTTGCCGCATTTGGGGCAGGCTTCGCCGGTGGGTCTGTCCCAGGAAACGTAATCGCACTCGGGATAACGCTCGCAGCCGTAGAACGCCTTGCCCTTCTTGCCGGTGCGCTTGATAATATCAGCGCCGCACTTGGGGCATTTAACGCCGATCTTATCGAGTATCGCCTTGGTGTTTTTGCAGGCGGGATAGTTCGGGCAGGCAAGGAATCTGCCGAATCTGCCTTCCTTATAGACCATCATTGCGCCGCATTTTTCGCAGGGAATATCCGAGACCTCGGGCTTGATCTCAACGCGCTCAACGCTTTCAAACGCTTTATCGAGCGACTCCTTGAAGGGTGTGTAGAAATCGCCGATGATGTTCTGCCAGCGCTCCTTGCCCTCCTCAACGGAGTCAAGGCGCGTTTCCATTCCTGCGGTGAATTTAACGTCCACAATGCGGGCGAAATTATCCTCCATGAGCTTGTTCACGATGAAGCCGAGCTCCGTGGGAACGAGCTGTTTCTTTTCTTTTTCAACGTAGCCTCGATCGATTATGGTCGATATCGTGGGCGAATAGGTGCTCGGGCGGCCGATGCCGAGCTCCTCGAGCGTTTTAACGAGCGATGCCTCGGTGTAGCGCGGCGGGGGTTCGGTGAAGTTCTGCTTGGGGGTGATACCCACGTATTTTGGGTGATCGCCCTCGCTCATTGCGGGAAGATTGGCGCTGCCCGGCTCCTCCGATTCCTCTTCCGCGCTCTTGTAAACGGCGGTGAAGCCATCGAAAAGCGTTCTTGAGCCGGTGGTGCGGTATGAGCATACCTCGCTCGTTTCGGTGTCGATATTGACCGTGGTGGTCTCTATAAGCGCCTCGCTCATCTGGCTTGCAAGGAATCGCTCATAGATGAGCTTATACAGCTTATACTGACCCGGCTCGAGCGAATCCTTTATCGAGGCGGGAGTCAGATACACGTCGGTGGGTCTGATCGCCTCGTGCGCATCCTGCGCGCCCGATCTGCCCTTATAGAAATTCGGCTTTTCGGGAACGTATTTATCGCCGTAATGAACGGCTATATATTCCCTCGCGGCCTCCTGCGCCTCGGCGGATATGCGAACCGAGTCCGTGCGCATATAGGTGATAAGACCAACGCTGCCCTTGCCCTTGATATTTATGCCCTCGTAGAGCTGCTGAGCGCAGAGCATGGTGCGCTTAGGCGGCATGCTCGCCCTGTTTGAAGCATCCTGAAGCATGGAGCTTGTGGTGTACGGCGCGGGGGCGTGGCGAAGCTTCTGAGCGGTCTTTACTCCGCTCACGATATAGCTTGCGCCCTCGGAGAGCGCAACAACCCGCTTTGCCTCCTCCTCGCTCTTTAGCTCGGTTTTTTTACCGTTCATTCCGATGAACTTGGCATCGAAATCACGCCTGCCGTGGTGGAGCTTTACGGAGATCGTCCAATACTCCTTGGGAACGAAGTCTTGTATCTCCCTCTCGCGGTCGCAGATTATCTTGGTGGTAACGCTCTGAACCCTGCCTGCTGAAAGACCCTTTTTGACCTTTACCCAAAGCAGGGGGCTGAGTTTATAGCCGAGAAGCCTGTCGAGCACGCGCCTTGCCTGCTGAGCATCCACAAGGCTCAGATCGATGCTGCGGGGCGATTTAATCGACTTCTGGATAACGTTTTTGGTTATCTCATTGAAAACGATGCGGCATTTCGCGTTCGGATCGAGCTTGAGCATATTGGCAAGATGCCATGAGATGGCCTCGCCCTCGCGATCGGGGTCTGTTGCAAGATACACGTGCGAGGCGGACTTCGCCTCCCTGCGTATCTTTTCGATAACGTCGCCCCTGCCGCGCAGGGTGATGTACTTGGGTTCGAAATCGGCGTCCACATCCACGCCGAGCTGACTCTTCGGAAGATCGCGCACGTGACCGTTGGACGCGATGACCTTGTATTTGGAGCCGAGATACTTTTCTATCGTTTTTGCCTTCGACGGGGACTCAACGATTATCAGATTCTCTGCCATATTTCCTCCTATGTGAACCGCTTCGGGCGCTCCGCCCTCTGCGTAATATCTCTTTTTTTCTTTATTTTCGGCAATAATCGGCTATTCGGCCGAATACACTCTGCCGGGTAACTGCTTTATTAAACCTGAAAATTCCAATTCTGTCAAGTGCAGGTTTAGCTTTTGTGCGGAAATTCCTGTTTTTTCCAGCAGCTCGTCGATGCTTTTTTCTCCCAAAAGGAGCATTTCGTATATCATTCTGCTGTCTCCCGAGAGCATTTGCAGCGCACCCCTTCCGCCTGATGGGTCGGCTTGCGCTTCGGCCTTCTCCCTATTGAGACCGAGCATTTCCACAAGATCGTCCGCGCCGTAGACGGGCTGCGCCCAGCCCTGCTTGAGCATGTCGTTCGTGCCGCAGTTGAGCTGCTCCGTTATCCTGCACGGCACGGCGTAAACGTCCCTCCCCTGCTCGAGCGCGCAGGAAACCGTTATCATGGTTCCGCTCTTTTTGCCCGCTTCCACCACGAGCAGCGAGCCCGAAATGCCGCTTATGATGCGGTTGCGCATAGGGAATGAATACTGCGTTGCCCTGGTTCTGGGCAGGTATTCGCTGAGCAGTACGCCGCGCTCGAGTATTTTTTCAAGCGTTTTCTGCGTATTGTCGCTCTTACGCACGAGCACGCCCTGCCCGAGCACCGCCGCCGTGGGAAATGCCGCGTTTTCCGCCTTGAGCGCACCCTCGTGGGCATAGCTGTCGCAGCCGTAGGCAAGACCCGAGATGACCGCTGCGCCGTTTTGAGCAAGGCTCAAGCCCATCATATCCGCCACGGTGCGCCCGTAGTCCGAGCAGCGCCGAGTTCCGACCACGGAAACGGGCGTTTCGATCGGTCTTCCCGCCATCGCGCCGCGCGCATAGAGCACGTACGGCGGATCGGGGATATTGAGAAGCAGCGGCGGATAGCTTGGGTCGGCCTTTGTTATCGCGCGGACGCCGTCCCTTTCAAGCCCCGCTATAAAATCATCGATATAGCTTTCGTTGGCGGAAAGGGCGATCCTGCGCTTTTTATCCATGCCAAGGCTGCCGTAATCGGCGCTGCCGTCGAGCACACGCGCATGAGTCTCATAAAGCTCGCCGTTTGCCTGCTCGAACTGCATACCGCTTCTTGCCGCGCCCTCAAAGGCGAGGCTCATGAAGATATTCAGCCTATCCTCTTTTGAATACTGCATTTAATTACCCCAGTATTTTGCATCGAGCGAGCGGTACTGAAGCGCCTCGGCTATGCACTCCGCGCCTATATCCGCTCTTCCGGCCATATCGGCGATCGTTCGGGCGACCTTGATAAGCCGCGTGTACGCCCTTGCAGAGAGATTGAGCCTCGAAAAGCTCAGCTCCATAAGGCGCTCCGCATCCGCATCGAGCCTGCAGTATTTTTTGATCTGCTTCGAGCTCATCTGCGAATTGTAGAGGATGCCATCCTCCCTGAAGCGTTCGCGCTGGGTGAGCCGCACCCGCTCCACGCGCTCGCGTATAACGCTTGACGGCTCCCCCGCCTCCTTCGAGGCAAGCTCCGAATACGGCACCTCGGTCATCTCGATATGAAGATCGATCCTGTCGAGCAGCGGCCCGCTGATGCGGTTTCGGTAGCGTTCTATCTGAAACTGCGTGCAGCGGCAGCGCGTTTGCTTGGAGCCGAAGTTGCCGCAGGGACAGGGATTCATCGCCGCAACGAGCATGAAATCCGCAGGATACTGCGCCTTGGCAGCCGCCCTTGTGACCGTTACGAACCCGTCCTCAAGGGGCTGGCGCAGCGCCTCGAGCGCGGATTTGGAGAACTCGGGCAGCTCATCTAAAAACAGCACGCCGTAATGCGCAAGGCTTATCTCCCCGGGAAGCGCCTTCGTGCCGCCGCCTACGAGCGCGGGTATCGAAGCGTTATGATGGGGCGCGCGGAAGGGGCGGATCGAAACGAGGCCGCCGGAGTTTCTTAAAAGCCCCGCCACGGAATGGATCTTGGTTATCTCGAGCGCCTCATCGCTTGATAGCTCGGGCAGTATCGAGGGGATGCTTCGCGCAAGCATGGTCTTGCCCGAGCCGGGAGTGCCTATCATCAGAATATTATGGTTGCCCGAAACGGCGACCTCGGCGGCGCGCTTGGCCGCCTGCTGACCCTTTATAAGGGAAAAATCCGCCTCGTGCTCGCACCTTGTGCCGCTGCTGCTCGTGAAGGGCTGCGGCTCGATCTGCTTGAGTCCGCGCAGAAAGAGCACCGCTTCCGTAAGATTTTCAACGGGGATTATGCTTGCGCCCTTGATTATTGCCGCCTCCGCAGCATTTGCCTTGGGAAGAATGATATGCGTATAGCCGCGCTCGCAGGCATCTATGACCATCGGCAGCACGCCGCTTATGCCGCGCACGCTTCCGTCGAGCGCGAGCTCGCCGAGGATGAGCCATTTTTCGGCGTAGGCCTTGGGAAGCTCGCCGTCCGCCGCGAGTATGCCTATCGCGATGGGCAGGTCATACACCGTGCCTTCCTTGCGAATGTCCGCAGGGGCGAGATTCACGACTATCCGCTTCTGCGGGAACGCAAAACCCGAATTGATTATCGCCGAGTGAACGCGCTCCTTGGATTCCTTCACGGCGTTGTCGGGCAGGCCGACCGTTTCATACGCCTCGTTTCCGAAGGTAAGATCGGTCTCCACCGTTACAGGAAAGCCCACGAGCCCCGACAGCGCGTAGCTTATTATCCTTGCAAGCATATTTTCTCCCTTCTCCGCTCCCCGAAGCGGGGAGAGCTATTTACGCATTCGCGGGGATACGCAAACCGCACCCCCGCAAATTTCCCTTATTTCGCCTTGTTTTTTTCATTCTCGCCCTTGAAAACGAAGAGCTTGTTGAGAATGAAATTAACGAAAATACAGATAACCGTTGCAAACAACGAGCAGAACAGCCGTCCATCGATGAACCTATGCATCCATTCGGGAAGCGAAAGGCGCATCCACCAATCGTCGAGGTTCAGAACCTCGGTGAACACCCATATCAGGCCGAGCGAGATCAGCAGCACCGCGATATTCACGGCGATAAAGCTTATGATCTCGCGCTTATCCTGTTTGCGCTCCTCGCGAAAAGTCCAGCGGCTGTTTAAAATATAGCTGTTCAGAACGCCGCAGGCATAGCCGACGGTTTTCGCGAAATAGATTATCCAGCTTCCGCTCGCAAAGAGCCCAAGCAGCTTGGTGAGACCTATATTCACGATCATATCCACGACCGTGTTGCTGATGCCGACAAGTCCGAACTTTATGAACTGAATCAAGCTTTTTTTGCCGCTATTTGTATTATCCATTGAAGCACTCTCCCAAAATTATTTCGGCCAGATGGACGGCCAGCCGCCCGTGAAGGTCCATGTGGGAAGCCACTGCAGCGCCTGAACGTAGGTTCTTGCAACGGGTATGCCCGTGATCACCGGATAGAACACGATGAACAGCAGTATCGCAAGACCGAGCCAGATGAACTTCCAATAGGGAACGAACCTCGCCGCCTTTGAAAGCTCAAGCCCCTTCTCCTTCGGGATGAAGTGGTATTTATCCTCGTAGTGCTTGAGCACGTACACGCTTGCAAGGATGATAAGCGGCACCGTTGCGAAGTAGTGATAGATAAATACGCACCTTGAAACGAGCATCCACGGGAGCATGCTCGAGGCCATGCACATAAGCAGGAAGAATATCTCGGTGTTGACCTTGAACCTGCCGCGCAGGGTCATAAGCAGCATGAAGATGGTTCCAACGAAGCAGACCCACCATACCGCGGGGTTGCCAAAGGATGAGATGGTGCCGTACATGGAAGGATCGGGGTGATTGTAGCCCGCGTAGAACCACATCGGACGGTTCGAGAGCGGCCACTCATACCAGCTCGACTGGTAGCTGTGGGTGGAATCGAGTCCGCTGTGGTAGTTGTACATGTATTCCTGATTGCTCTTAACGCCGTTCCAATAGGCCTTGACCTTCTCGCCGAGCGTAAGCACCGAGCCCGAGGGCACCTCATCCGCTCCGAGCTCGCCCGCGGCGCGCATCTGCGCGATCTTGGAGTTTTCGGCGTTCCTGCCCCACTCCGCCCTGTAATACGGGTAATAGGAGGCAAGATAGATGGTAACGGGAACGATGATGAAGAACACGATGCACCACAGGCAGGTCTTTACGAACCTTGCAGGGTAATTCTTCGCGTTTTTCACGGCGCTCTCGCTCTCGTCCTTCCTGCTCATGGCGTTGATCCTGTTCGCCTTGATCCAAAGCACGATCATCTTGATGAAGAACATCGCCGCGAGCGCAGCGCCGGTGTAAACGCAGATCCACTTGCTTGCGCAGCCTATTCCGAAGAACAGTCCCGAGAGCGCAAGGGGCTTCAAGGTGTCCTTCAAGCTGTCGCCAAGGTCCATCTTGATGAATTTATACATATAGTAGGTCATGCACATGTTGAAGAACACGCCGTAAACGTCGATCGTGGAGATCCTCGTTTGCGAGTAGTGCATGAAGTCGAACGCCATCAGTCCCGCCGCGAGGAAAGCAAGCCAGCTCCTGCCGAACATGCGCTTTCCAAACGCATACATCAGCGGCAGCATCGCCACTCCGAACAGCGCGCCCATGATGCGCCAGCCGAAGGGGTTCATGCCGAATATCCTTATGCCGAGCGAGATTATGATCTTGCCGAGCGGCGGATGGGTTATTTCGTAAACCTTGAGGTAGTTTTTATGCTCGTAAGCGGTTCTTGCGTGGTAGAGCTCATCGAAATACATTCCGACCATGTAGTTCGGGTATTCGGGCACGGTGCTCTGCTCGTCAACCAGCGCAGCATCGGCCGCGTTTTCCACGCGCACGGGAAGGAGCTTGCCCTCGCCGTCGAAGAAAGCGACCTCGTTGAAAACGCCCTCGCCCGTGGTAACGGTCAAAGTGATGGATGAGGTCTTCATCGGCCTTGCATTCGAGGGGAAGTCGTTTTTATTCCAGCGGTACATGATGCCGTATTTCTGGTTCAGATCCACCGTGGTGCCGTCATCGCCAGTCAAGGTGAAGTTTGATGTGTCGCCGCCGCCCGTGATGCCGCAGTTCTGCCACATCGAGGAAACTTCGACCTGCCCATCGAACACGAAGCGCACGCTCGTGCCGCTCTTGCCGCGCCACTCGGTATCGGGGAAATTCGTTGAACCGAGGTTGGTTACGGCAAGGATAGCGTAAACCGCCGTCAGCGCACAAACGAGGATCCAGTCGAGCTTGGTGTATCGAAGCTTGGTGTCGGTCTTTTTTGGAAGGGGCTCGGGGTCGGTGTTGAAGATCGAGCGCGCCTTCTGCGCAGGGGTTTTGATCGCCTTATCGCCCTTTTTCCTATCGGAAACATGCTCCATGTGCAGTATGAACCACACGGCAAGCGGAACGAGTATGTAGGCCGCGACCGTGATCGCGCCCATCTTCATCCTTGCGGTGTACTGCTCGATATTGGAGCTCGACTTCGGGTTCTCGGGCTGATTATTGCCGCTGTTGCCGCCGTTGCCGCCGCTTCCGCCGGAGGCCTTTTCGAAGCTGTGAACGGTGCCGTCGTAGGCATCGAGCTTTTCAACGTGGAAGCCGTCGAAATATGCGGAGCCCTTGCTGACTGCGGAATAGTTTCCGAGGCGGCAGCCGATCGCAAGCTTGTTCTGCTTTGCGCCGGTTTTGCCGATGAGCTCAACCAGAGTCCAATCCGAGTTTCCGAAAACGGAGTTGGAATAGAGGGTCATATCCTCAAGGCCGATATTCGCGCCCGCTCCGCCGATGACTTCCTCTGTTTTGATGAAGCAGTAGAAGCGGTAGATCGTGTTCGGCTTGACCGCCACGGTCTGAACAAGGTGCGCATCGTCCTCCTCGGTGTTCATCAGCTTCACAACGTTGCCGTAAACGGGATCGGCAACGGTTACGCAGGTTGAGATCGCGGTGTCGTTCAGGTAGGAGGCATAGTTCCAGCCCTCGGGCATTCTGTTTGACCCTACGTTCTCGAAATCGCCGTTTTTGACCTCGGCGCCGCCGCTCGAGCCCATCAGAAATACGGTGGAAACCAGCAGCATCAGTATCATAACTGCGCCAAGAACGCGGGAAGCGTGTTTATTCAGAAAGCATTTTTTCATATCGTTTATCCTCACATTCCGGGCTTATTTGGCGTTTGCGGAGCCGCCGGCCGCCTTAACTTCGTCATCGAGCTTGCCTTCAAAAACGTCGTCCTTCGTTTTGCCCATTATCATTATATGGATCAAAAGCGCCGTGAAGGCTATGAACAGAAGTACGTTCGCAAGCGAGCACCAGAACACGATGCGGTCGTCCCAATAAAGCCCAAACTCATGGTATTTGCTGTAGTAGAACGCCGCAACGCAGTTCACCATCGCCGTGGCGGTGTAGGCAAGCATTGCGTACAAGAGCCTTCTGTCGTGATAGTGCAGATACGCCATGAACAGCAGTAGCAGCATCGGGAAGAGATAGCGCTCGTGCATATAGTGACCGAGCGTAAAGAGAGAAACGAAGGTGAACGCCGCCGCAAGATACAGCACGCCTCGGTTCTTCTTTCTTCCGAACCAGTAGAGCACTCCGCCGAACACGACCGAAACGATCATGCCGAGCGTTCCGAGCGTTCCGAGGATGGGCTCGCTGTCAAGCTTCGTCCAGTTCTTGCCGAACAGTGTGAAGATATTGTACGCATTTACCGAGGCAAACTTATAGGAGGTCGCCGTGCCAAGATACTTGTTCCAAATGAGCTTGAAGAGCGGAAGCTCCTTGGTAGCAAACGGTATCGCAGAGATGATGATAAGCGCAACCGCACATGCGACGGCTATTGCGGTTTTAACAAGGCGCTTTGTCATATCATCCTTGCAGGTATAATCAGAATTCTTGAAGAAATCGGGATCGAAGATATACATGAAATACGCCAGCGCCATCAGCGGGCCGACCATCAGCGCCTGCGGCTTCATAAGGATAGCAAAGCCGTAGATGATGCCGCCGAGGATGGGCTTATTAGAGTTGAGCGCAAGTATCGCAAGCACGATCAGTATGGTCAGTATCTGAT
>CADBGC010000005.1 GCA_902794055.1 uncultured Eubacteriales bacterium
TTAAATTTTTTGATGTGTGAGTGATTATAATATGATTGAAATACACTTCTTATTTTTAGAATTTGTTTTTACAGCTGTATGGCTGATAATTAGGATTGCTGTATGGGTTAAGGGAAAACAAATAAACTGGAAGCGAGAGGCAGTCCTGCTCCTGCTATATATCAATCTGGCTGTTATATTACGATTTACTTTCTTTCCTATGTTCAAAGTGGGTGGACGCATTCAGCCGCTTATAGCGCGGAGGCTGCTCTGAGGTGTCCTTCTTGAGAGCGTAGTCAATCCCGTATTTGTTGGCTGTCCGCTCAAAAGCCTTGATGTTTCCGTCGGTCACTTCGATGTTGCTGATAGCGGCGTTTTGCTCCACAAGATGCTTAATGGACTGCTTGCCCCGATAGGTTTTCGGTCGGGAGGCATTTTTCTGAGCCTTCTCAATTTCCTCCACGAACTTCTTGAGAGCTTTGTCCAGCACCTCGGCAGTGATTTTGCCGCCCTTAATGGCTATTGCTACCATTTTGCTATTTACTTCATCCTGCATAGGAATCTCCTTCCTGAGAATTATCGGGATAGAATGCGGCGACTAAGGCGGCACACCCCTGAGACAGAGAATAGTCATGCTTGATACCTCCTTCCTGAACGGATTACCTCTGACCGTAGAGGTCGTGATTTACAAGAGCCGAATAGTAGTTGTCAATCGTCAGCGAAGCGTTATAGAGCGTTGTAAGCAGATAAGCCCTGATGTTCCGAATATCAGACGGGCATTCATCCATTGCATGAAGGATATACTCTACATGGCTGCTATTGAGCTTTAGAAACCGCGACTTTACGACTTGCTGGGGCATATCCTCGCCATTTATGCGAATGGTGGGATTCGTTGAACAGATAACGTCAAGCATGATCTCCACCATCTCATTTACGCGCTTAGTATCAAAGCGTTTGTCCTGAGAGAGAATGTCGATTTCAAGGTTATCCCAAATAAACTCTCTGTATCGCTCTCGCTCTTCCATCCTATCCATCCCATCAAGATTGATAGATTGATATTTACTCATAGAGTTATTTCTTTCTTGGTATATTTCTTGATTAGTATTTATTTGTGCGGGATTTTCCTCGTATGGGATACCCATGTCTGGATTATCCATATCGGGATTTTCCGTATGTGGATTATCCGTATCTGGCGAATGCGGTTGTGGCTGTTCGTAAATATCGAAGATCGTGCTGCATAATCTGCCCTTGCTGTCACGCTGTCTGCGGCGAACAAGATAGCCGCTTTTCTCAAGCTCCTTGAGGGCAGAGAGGATAGCGTCGGGACCTTCCTTGCAGATTGAAGATAAGCCACGGGTAGAGAACTTCCAGCCGTCATTGAAGGATAGCATCTTCGAGAGAAGCCCGACTGCTTTTAACGAGAGGTTTTTGTCACGCAGATGGAAGTTTGCCATGACCGTATAGCCACGCTTTTTGTTTATACGGTAGACACCCATGCGTTCAACTCTCCTTTGCTTTCTCCTGAAACCTTCTTGTTGAGAGGCTGACCGGCGAATACGGGCATTCCTCAAAGACGCAGGATTGATACTTCCAGTGGGGACGGTGGAACCGGCATGACCGGCATTCCTCACAGATTCCTTCGAAGCCACTGTCATAGTGAGAAAAAGGCGTTTCCTGCATCAAGACCTCAAACGCCCTCGCACAACCTTTCGGGTACATTGCTAAAACCTCCATTCTGAAAATAATAAAAGCCCCGTCATTGTTCTGCTATGCGCAGTGCAATAACGGGGCTGTGCCGCCTGTTCATTATTCTGTTATTTCTTGTCGCTCAAGAAACTCCTTGATGAGAAGCGTATGCTTCCATGTTTTCCGTGTAATGTTGATGCAGTATTGGGAAACAAGGAAATCCACAAGGCTGATCTTCGGTATAAGCAGCTTACCTGAGATACGAAATGCCTTGAGCTTCTTTGTGCTGCACCAGCGATGCAGAGATGTATCACAGTAGCCGAGTGCATCCACAACCTCTATCACCGTCAAAAGATCGCCGTAGCCTTCCAGCTCATTCTCGATGTATTCACGGAAGGCTGCTTTGCCGTCGTCGGAAAGCTTCATCAGCTCGTTCCGAAACGTAGCATTGGAGGTGTAGTGACCGGAACGTCCTTCATACCAATGATCCGGTGCGCGATACTTTTCAGGGTGAAGCTCCCGGTCAATCAAATAGAAGATCACATCGTCGGTGCGTATGGTGTACCGGCGAGTTTTTTTGCCCGAATCCCTGCACGGAACCAAGCCGCTTTGCAGGAGATGGAGGGCAGTTGCTTTGCTGATATGAGCCATCCGGTAAAACTGATCCTTTGAGATTGTCTCAGGGTATTCCTTGCGGATAGCCTCATAGTATTTTGCGCTTTTTGTCATGCTGATAACCACCTTGTTTTTGATTTTTGGTATAGGTAGGTGTTATCTGCATTTTTCTGTGTGTTCTCCCCGAGTTCTCCCCATTCTCTCCCCAAAGGGCATTTTTCTCCCCAAAATCGGATTTTTCTCGAACTCCTTGTCTCATCGGAGGTTTCGCTTTTTCAACCGCCAAAGGACGAAAAAACGCTGTATTTTCAAGGGTTTCCACGTTCTGCTATTGTCCGTGGTTTTCCCGCTTTTTCTTTCAAAGTCTGGATAACGACACTGACTCGAAATCGCTGTAGCTGATCTGCCTGATCTCGAACCTTACGGCGCTGCCGTTATGCTTTTCAACCGTATAGAGCTCGCCCGTTGTGTCGCTCTTAGTGTATTTCTTCTG
The DNA here is from genome assembly GCA_902794055.1 of uncultured Eubacteriales bacterium. GTDB lineage: Bacteria > Bacillota > Clostridia > Christensenellales > CAG-138 > PeH17. Next base: position 2,774 of record CADBGC010000005.1, read on the forward strand.
ATAATTCAGGGGGTTCTGCTTTTTATAGCATTCGCCCAGCGCAAGCAGCTCTTCAACGTCGCCGTTGCTGCCGAAGAAATACGCGGAGTTTGCCTCTTCCATGGGGCGGCAGAAATCATAAACCACGTATCTTTCGCGGATATCCACCTTGGGAAGCGGGAACTTGAGGCCGGGCTTGGCAGCGCTCTCGTCCGCATAGATGCCCGTGCGACTCGGATCGTTCGTTGGGATATTCTCGCCTACCGCAAAGCTGCTCGCAAGCAAACCCGTTATGGTAACTATCAGCTTGTTGCCCCTAACGACACCGTTTACATTTACGCAGGGCTGCAGATCGAATTTTGAGACCGATACGGACTCAGCAGCATTGTCCACCGCGGTTTGCGCGTTGGAAAGCGTATATTTGTTGCCGAAGGTGTAGCTGTCGCCGTTTATGCCGGTGCAATCCGCCATCTCGACCTTTACGTTTGCGGGTGTAAAGTCCTCGGGCATATCGAAATACTCCGAGAGATAGTCGCGCAGAACCGCATCGGCGGAAAGCGCCGAGGAGCTGCCGGACTGATCGGTTTCGATGGTGATGACCTCGGAGCTGATAAGCTGGAATGCTTCAATAAGGCGTTCAACGTTCAAGCTGCCATCGCCGATAACGCTGGTGCCTGATACGGTTCCGTTCAGCGAGTTGTGCGCATCGACAAAGTAATTATCGATCCACAGGCCGCCGCCGTCCGTGCTGTATGCGCTTTCAAGATCGGTGTTTCGATATTCCGGCCAATCGTAAACGTGAAGCCGGGGATTATTCGAATCAGACGCATCATACTCCGCCACCTTATTCGGGAAAGCGCCGCTTGCATTCGGAACATAGTTGCTTGAGATATATCCAAGGAACTTCCTCAGCAGCATTTCATGGGATGTTCCCGTTCCGTTTGCTCCGGTAAAGAAGTGATCGGGGAAGTACTCCTCGGTATCAAAATAAGTTATCGGAATTCCTATCACCGAATTAGCATGCTCGCGATATTCCTTAAAGAGCTTGTATATACCGTCATCAGTATCGGCGTATATCGGCGGATTATGCCCAAGAGCTGCCGCCCAGTTGACGTCCAGCTCATTATGTACCACCATCTCGATGTCGTCCCAAATAAGACCGACGGTATAGATCGTTGCGGGTTCGCCGTAGGTGTTGCCCTTGATCCTGCCTGCGCTCTGCATACACAGATTTGCCCACTTAGGACTAAAGGCGGTTTCACCAACATAGCCGTCCGTGAAGATGATAACGACCTTCTTGCGGTTCTCCCAGCTTCCGTAGACCTTAACGCCGTTGATATAGGTATACTCGTTTTCAACCCAGCGGCCTCTGATCCAGTTGCCTGCTGCCACCCTTGCCTTCTGCGCTCTTGCATAGGTATAAAAGCCCTTGATCGTGCCGTTATACTCGTTGCCGTTGTTGAGATCGACCCAGAAGAACTCGGAGCAGGGCTGGTCATCGGGACCGCAAACGGTTACGTTCTGCGTAAACGTGCCGTTGGGATCGGCAACGTAATAGGTTGCGTTTCCGCCCGCGCTCTCAAAGAAATAGGAATACTTGGAGCTTTCATCTGGAACAAAGGTGAATGCGACCTGATCCGGATCGGGCTTGAAGTACATATTGGCGTGGTTTGCTGCGTTCGGCCTGTATGCATCCATGATGCCCTCGACCATCTTCATGCCAACGTGCATCGCCGTTGCACCGCGCTCCGAAGGAATCGCCTTATCGGGATTGTAGGCATCGACAGATGCAAGAAGCTCGTTCTTTTGGGTGCGAACGTCGAGCATCGCCTCGCCGTAATGCGCCTGAGCGGAATCGTAGGGATAATAGCCGAGATTGTCGTAGTGATCTATGCCCTCAGCAACGACCGTGCCGTCTCCCGGATAATAGGAGTTGCTCCGATCGACCCGAGGCTGAAAGCTGAAGGTGCAGCCGTTGCCATTGAAGCGGTACTTCTGTGCTCCAACATAAAGCTCGGAACCGGCATAAGGGGCTCTTTCTGCAAAATACTGACCGACGATCGAGTTCTCGCAGCCATAAGCCGCGATCGCCATCCTATGGCGCACGGTTTCGCTCGAGCTTGCGGCGATCATGTTGATAAGCCTCGCTGCAGCCTCCTTGATAGCGGTGGTATGATTGCAGTTCCACTCAAGCAGCCTGTTTCCCTCAAGCAGAAACGAGCCATGATCCGCCATAGAATAGGATTGGTCGAGCAGCAGTATAACGTCCACGGGAACCGTGCTTTCAAAGGAGCTGACTTCAACGCTGCCCTTTGTGTAAGCGCTAAGCTCGATCGTGTAGGTTCCGTCCTCGGTGAGCCATGCCTTTTTGTCGAGCACGGCATTGGGGTCGTTGCCCTGCGTGTAGCTGTTATCCACGCCCGAGCGGGTTCCCCCCGCGGAAGCAGCGGAAATATCCGCTCCGCGAAGAGCAAAGAGCGCTCCGAAAATCATGGCAAATGCCAAGAAAATCGAAAGCGCTCTTTTAAGAAGCTGTTTCGTCATTAGATGTTCCTCCTAAAACTTACAAATGTTATGCGCGGGAGTACCGAGGTACGCATAAAAAAAGCATACCCAACTACACCAGACCCCCCTGAAACCCTTTGTCTGCCGGTGATTTAGTGTATGCGCTTGTACTATAACACGCGCCCTTCCTCTTTGTCAAGCATTTTTTATTTTAAACTTGTTTTTTATTTATTACATTTTTATTATGCCAAGTGTGACATTGTTACCGACAGCAGGGCTCCTCCTGTTGTATAATTCAAATGCAGCATCAAAAGGCGCAGCTTGCGTTGTGTGCCCCAATGATGCATTATACTGCAAGCCGCTTCGGTCGGCTTCGCAAAACAAAAACGAAACCGAAAAACGGAGGAAAAAACTATGTGTGCAACCAAATTTTACATCTGCGAGCATTGCGGAAACATCATCGGCATGGTGCATGATTCGGGCGTTCCCGTGGTGTGCTGCGGTCAGAAGATGACCCGCCTTGAGCCCGGCACGGTCGAGGCGAGCCATGAAAAGCATATTCCCGTCGTAAGTATCGAGGATGGCAAGGTAAAGGTCGATATCGGCTCCGTGCCCCATCCCATGATCGACGAGCACTTCATTCAGTGGGTCTATCTTCAGACCGACCGCGGCGGCCAGCGCAAATGTCTCTCCCCCGGTGATGCGCCCGAGGTGAACTTCGCGCTTGCCGAGGAAAAGCCCGTCGCCGTGTTTGCCTACTGCAATCTGCACGGTCTCTGGGTCGCCGAGCTGTAACAGCGCGGAAATAAAAAGAAGCAAAGCTGAACGCCTCCCGCAAGGGAGGCGCGGCGCAGCTCTTCACTCTTCACTCTTCATCATTGACTAAACCAAGCAAAGGAAGGATGGCCGCTATGGAAACCAAGCTCTCCCCCGCCCCCGATTTCACCCTTTCGGATGCAGGCGGCAACCCCGTTTCCCTCTCCGATTTTCGCGGCAAAAAGGTGGTTTTATACTTCTACCCGCGCGACAACACGCCCGGCTGCACCCGTCAGGCGCAGGCCTTCGCCAAGCTGCACGATGAATTCATCGAAAAGGGCGCGGTCGTTATCGGAATCAGCCGTGACAGCGCCGCTTCGCACGCAAAATTTGCCGAGAAGTACGACCTGCCCTTCATCCTGCTCTCCGATCCCGAGCTCATCGCGATAAAGGCCTACGGCGTTTGGCAGGAAAAAAAGCAGTACGGCAAGGTGAGCATGGGCGTGGTGCGCTCAAGCTTCCTTATAGATGAAAACGGAAACATCGTTTCAAGCTTTTTCAAGGTCAAGCCTGATGAAAATGCGGCGGAAATGTGCAGTCTGCTGTGATTTCATTCTATCCCCCTTATACCCCCGTATAATTTCTGCACATAAAAGCGGGCGCTCCCGATATCGGATGCGCTCGTTTTCGTTTTTCCGTTTTGCCCAGCAAGCATTGACTTTTCATGTTTTTTCACCGAAAGCGGCAGCTCCGCTCGGCATTTTTCTATCGCCGACTGTTTCCAAATCGGTCTCGGTGCGGTATAATTGGGTTATCAAGCATCAGGAAGCATCCAAGCTACGGAGAAAACGAACGATGAACGATATTCTTTCATTATTAAATGCGCAAAGCGAGCCGAATTACGGCGATTTCACCGCGAAGCTTATACCGAACATCCCTCGGCAAAGCGTGCTCGGCGTGCGCCTGCCTGCGCTTCGCGCCATGGCGAAGCAGCTTAAAAATTCGCCCGAAAAGCAAGAATTTTTGCTGAGCCTTCCCCATGCCTTTCATGAGGAGAACCTGCTTCACGCTCTTTTTATAAATTCCGAAAGGGAGCTGCCCGCCGCCATCGCCCTTCTGCGCTGCTTTCTTCCCTGCGTGGATAACTGGGCGGTTTGCGACACGCTGCGCCCGGAGGCGATCAAAAGGCATTTTAAAGAGGCGCTTCCGTTCATTTTTTCCTGCATGGAGAGTGCGCATCCCTACACCGTGCGCTTCGGCATCCTTATGCTTATGACCTACGGCTTGAAGGATGACTTTTCAATTGAATTCCACGAGAAAACCGCATGTATTTCGAGCACCGAATACTATGTGAACATGATGCGCGCATGGTATTTCGCAACGGCGCTCGCTGAGCGCTTTGATGATACCCTTCCCTATCTCGCCGAAACCGGGCTCGATGCCTGGACACACAACAAAAGCATCCAAAAGGCGGTCGAGAGCTTCAGAATAAGTGCTGAACAAAAGGTATTTCTTAAAACGCTGAAGCGGACGGTGCCGAAGAAAACCGGGAACGCCGAAGCTGCCGAATCGAGCGGCAAAAAGGAATCAAACACCGAAAAATCGCCGCTGAACGTTTCCGCCGCCGTGATAAGGCGCGGCGAAAGGGTTTTGATATGCAGGCGACCCGCGCACAAGGCGAGGGGCGGCAAATGGGAGTTTCCCGGCGGCAAGCTCGAAGCGGGCGAAACGGCTCGGGAGGCACTCGTTCGCGAATGTCGCGAGGAGCTGGACGTGACCCTCTCCGTCACAAGCCATCTGACCACGCTAACGCATATCTACCCCGACCTGACAGTGCGGCTGTTCGTTTTCGAATGTGCGCTTGAAAACGGCGAGCCCAAAGCCCTTGAGCACGACGAGATCGCATTCGTTCCTCCAAGCGAGCTTTCCGCATACGAGCTCTGCGAGGCGGACAGGGAGACGGCGGAGCTGATTAAGTGCTCGTCATAAATTCATAGCAAGATTAATAATCCTTGCCATCCTTCCTCATACAGAAATCAACTAAAATCTCTATCATACGCCTATCCGTAGCCGATAGGGATTTTATTCTTTCATATAATGAAGCCGAATCAGTTGCATTGACACGTCCAAGCAGTATGTAATCCGTGCTTACCTCAAGTATTTCGCACAGCTTGATTAGATTATCGATTCTTATTGCTTTGTTCCCGCGCTCAAGATTTGAAACCATTTGAATGGAAACATTCATCTTTTCTGCTATCTGTTCCTGTGTATAATTCATCTGCTTTCTTCTGGCATTTATCCGCTTCCCAATTAATCTTAAATCAGTATCGTTCATTTTTCGCTCCTGTAAATTAACCTATAATTTAAGTATATTGCGTATTTGATCAACTTTTAAGCATCTATAGGTTGACTTTTTTAATTTATAGGTGTATAATTCACTAAATAATTGCTTTTATAACAGCAACGTCCGCAATCACAAGTAAAGCGGTTATTCCGGCTTGCTATACTATCCCAACATAAAGGAGGTGAAACAGCATGAAGACCATGTCGACCAATGAAATGATGGAAGCCAATGGCGGTAAATACAAGTGCGGCTATTGCGGCAAAGTATGCCTTACCGCGTGGGGCACCAAGAAGCACCAGCGTGACAAGCATTCATGGAACTACATTGTTTACGGTTACAACTTTTGGTGGGTCAATTAAGCAAATCTGTTTTTAATCAAATATATAAAAGGAGGTGAGACTGATGAAAGTTCTGTCTGTATCCGAGATGCAGGTTGCGAATGGTGGTCGTTATAAATGCGGTTATTGCGGCAAAATTAAGGACAATCCATTCACGATGAGGTATCATCAAAGGACTTGGCACGCAATCTATTACATCAAGTACGGCTATAACTTCTGGTGGGTTTAATCAACTAATTATTATCTAACGCCAATCGCATAAACTGCTGCACACAATTGTCCTGTGCTTGCAGCAGTTTCATTTATAAGGAGGCTAACGCTTTGAAATTTCCGTTTATTAGGCAACATGATGAAAAAGACTGCGGAGCAGCTTGTCTTTCTATGATAAGCGAATATTTCGGGCTCAAGCTTACGATAGCTAAATGCCGCGAGCTTATCAAGGTTGATGGCTTTGGTGCAAATATATATGGAATAGTGACCGGCGCGGAGAAGCTCGGGCTTAACGCCGTTGCGCTTACAGGGAATGACGATGAGCTTATGCAAGGGATCTCCGATAAAAGCATTTCCTTGCCATTTATCGCTCGCATTGTAAACGAAGAAATGTTTGAACATTTCGTTGTAGTATTTAGCATTAAAAAGCAGATCGTGACCGTTGGCGATCCCGGGAAAACCAAGCTTTCCAAGGTTTCTCTAAATGCTTTTCTTGACCAATGGCAAGGACAAATCATTACATTTGCTGCCAGCGATTCTTTTTCAAGAGGAAATCTGCGGAAGGGCTCATTCAGCAAGTTTTTCAAGCATATTCTTAGGCAAAAGAAGCTTTTAGCTATGGTTTTCGTCGCTTCACTTATCATATCGGCTATCAGTTTGTTCAGCGCTACGATTTTCGAGTATGTTGTTGATAACGCTGTTCAAGTCGGCGATATCAACCATGAATATTCGGAAGAAGATGAGCATGACCACAATCATGACCACGAACACGAGAAGGATGAAACAGGCGATAAAGCTTCAGTTATCGGCGTGATCGAAAAAACCCTGTCTCCTATCTTTAACAGCTTGGAAACCGTTTGTCTTTCCATCATCGCGCTTTATCTAATACAGGCCGTGTTGCGTGCATTACGGGCAAAAGCGCTTGCAATGCTCGGTAAGCGAATAGACCTTCCCATCTCATTAGGCTTTTATGACCACTTGATTGAATTGTCCGCCGAGTTTTTCGGCACAAGAAGTGCAGGCGAGCTAATGTCACGTTTTTCCGATGCAGCAAGCATCCGCGAAGCAATTGCATCAACAACGCTTACAATAATGCTTGATACGCTTATGGCAGCGGTTACAGGCATATATCTCCTTTTAATTAATGTGAAACTATTTCTGATAACGCTCGTCATAATGGCGCTATATGCTTTGATAATGATTTTATTTCGCAGATCGATACGAACGCTTAATCAAAACATAATGGAGAGCAACGCGAGAGTTACAGCTTATCTCAAGGAATCCATAGACGGGATAGAAACGATAAAAGCATATAAATACGAGGATGCCTCCAAAACAAAAACCAAGCGTTTATACGAGCGTTTCATAGATCAGCTTGTTGCAAACTCCATACTCCATAACAGTCTTGATATTCTTACAGGACTCATAGAATCAATAGGTATGGTCGCTATTCTTTGGCTCGGTGCATACTTGTGTTTGGGAGAGATAATATCTGTCGGAGTATTAATTACATTTTATTTCCTTTTAGAGTATTTTATTTCTCCTGTAAAGAATCTAATCGGATTGCAGCCAGTAATACAGACTGCTTTAGTGGCTGCGGACCGATTAAATGATGTGTTGGATGCCTCCATCGAAGACAATGACCGTCTTACAGTCGAGGAGCTTAAGGGAGATATAAGCTTTAACGAAATCAATTTTCGTTATGGAAACCGCAGTCTTGTGCTGAATAATATTGATTTGCACATCGTAGGCGGCAAAAAGGTTGCGATAATCGGAGAGAGCGGCTGCGGCAAAACCACATTGGTAAAACTGCTTACCGGTTTTTACTCCCCCGAAAGCGGCAGTATCTCGATAGGCGAAAAACTGCTTTCAGATTATTCCCCGAAGTCGGTTCGTAATCGCATAGTTTACGTGCCGCAAAAAACATTCTTGTTTGCAGACAGCATATATAACAATTTGCGTATGGGTAAGACAACTGTCACGAACGAAGAAATAGAATCCATTTGTCGCTTGTGCTCAGCCGACGAATTCATTAATAGTTTGCCATTTGGTTACGAGACCATTCTCGAAGAAAATGGAAACAATCTATCGAATGGGCAGAAGCAACGTTTGGCAATTGCAAGAGCGCTATTGCTGAAACCCGATATTTTGATCTTGGATGAAGCGACAAGCAGTTTGGACAGTATTACAGAAAAAAGCATAAACAGAATAATAAACGAGCTTTCTTCCTCAATGACTGTTATTATCATAGCCCACCGATTAAGCACGATCCGTAACTGTGACAGTATTATTGTTATGAATAACGGCGCAATCGTCGAAACAGGTTGTCACGAAGACTTGATGAACAATAGGGGATACTATTATCGATTATTGCAAAGCAATAATTGAACCGTATGTTCCCAATATCGATGCTCTCAACAGCTTCGAAAATATAATTTCCGTTTTCAACCAAAAACCCGTAAAAAACCCCGCATTTTCCTCTTGACATTACGCGATACTTTCCTGTATAATACGAAAATGCGACACTATGGGAGTCCTTGCCCGTATGAGAGCAAACGGGCTCCTTAAATATTGAAGAAAGAGGTAAACTACTATGAAAATGACTTTCCAGCCCAAGGTAAGGCAGAGGAAAAAGGTTCATGGCTTCCGCAAGCGCATGAGCACCGCCAACGGCAGGAACGTTCTGGCCCGCAGGCGTCTCAAGGGCAGGAAAAAGCTTTCCGCGTAAAGCTCATATTTTTCCTTTTTTCGCCTTGCCGCATTTTGCGCGGGGCGTATTCCCGCTAAACCGGATATTCCGGTTTTCCTGCCGATTGCAAGTGAACCAAATTGAAGCGTTGCTATTCACTCAAGCGTAACAAAGAGTTTCGCCATACCTATCGCGTGGGCAAGTCCGCCCATGCAAGAAGCATGGTGCTCATTTATTCAGCCCGCAGATCAAACGGGCTGAAGATCGGCTTTTCCGTTGGGAAAAAGCTCGGCAACGCAGTGGTTCGCAACCGCACCAAGCGCAGAATGAGGGAAGCGGTAACTCCGCTCATCCCTCTAATGGCGCAGGAGGGCAAGCTCATTTTTATTGCAAAGCAGCCCATTTTGGACGAAAGCTTCGCTTCCATCGGCTCCACCATGCGCTATCTTCTCAAAAAAGCGGGGCTTTTTAATAAAGAAGTTCCCGAGAGCGAAAAGCCCGCTGCAAACGGAGCTGAAGGAGCGGAGGCAAGGCAATGAAGGGCTTGTTGGGGCGCGTTTTTATTCATCTTATTCGCGGCTATCAAACGTATATCTCGCCGCGCTATCCGCGCCGCTGCCGCTTTACGCCCACCTGCTCGCAGTATGCGATCGAGGCCATCACAACTCACGGTGCGATAAAGGGGCTTTTTCTGGCGCTTTGGCGCATCCTTCGCTGCAATCCCTTCTGCAAGGGCGGCTACGACCCCGTTCCCCCGAAAAAAAGCGGCGCAGGCAAGCAGCCTCCCGCTCTGCTGTGATTTGACAGCGTACCGCGTTTTTACTCGCTGCCCATAAAGAAAGGACAGATATGATCCACGATTTTCCCTTGACCGAGTGGTTTTTCTACGCCGTTCGCTGGCTCTACGGCGTTCTCGGCAACAGCTATTTTCTTACCATACTGATCGTAACCCTCATTCTGAGGCTTATTCAGGTCTATCCCGATATCAAGAGCCGCCAGACTCAGCAGAAGCAGGCGGCGCTCCAGCCCGAGATCGACAAGCTTAAAAAGAAATATGCGGATAATCCGCAAAAGCTCAATCAGGAACAGAACAAGCTCATGAAGGAGAACGGCATCGGCTGCCTGGCCGGATGCCTTCCCATGCTTCTGACGCTGCCGCTGTTCTTTTGTTTTCTTGCTGCGTTCCGTTTCTGGGGCTATGAGCAGACCGTTAAGCTGACTTACGAAACCATCGAAAACCGCGAGCTTGCGCAGGAAACCTACGACAGCTTCAAGTTCCTTTGGATCAACAATATCTGGCAGCCCGACAGCGGCTTTGCGGCCGTTGTAACTCCGGCCGATACCGTGGCCACCTACGGCAGCTCCGCCTCCGCCTGCTCCTGCTCCGGCAGCAGCAAAAGCATCGGCGATCTCGTGCTCTTCCATAAGGGCTACACCGATTTGCGCGGAAACTACGTTTCGGGCGAGCAGATCTGGCAAACCTTCGTTGAAAACGGGCTTGCCGAGGGCGAATTCGGCTCCGAGGGTATGAAGCTTGTTCAAACCGAAGAATCGCAGAAAAAATACGACGAGCTGATGAGCGTTTACAAAAAGGGCAAGAACAACGGCTGGTTCATACTTCCCATTCTTGCAACCGGCTTCCAGTTCCTTATGGCATGGCTCGGCCAGCGCCAGACCAAAAAGCAGAACCCCGGCGCCGCCCAGCAGCCCGGCATGAACGCGATGATGTACCTCTTCCCTGTGATGAGTCTTTTCATCTGCATGAGCTCCACCTCCGCGTTCTCCCTCTACTGGGTGCTTTCCAGCGTGTTCCAGATCATCTCCAGCACGATCATCAACCGCCTGCTGTCCAAAAAGGCGCAGAACGCGGGCGAGATCACCGCGAAATAATTCGCCAACATAGCGCGCCCGTGCAGGGCAAAATCTATCGAAATCGCCGCATTTTCGGCGGCAAAGGAGTTAAATATGTTGACAATACAGGCAACGGGCAAATCCGTTGACGCAGCCATCTACAATGGCCTCGGCCAGCTCGGTCTCTCCATAGACGAGGTCAATATCGAGGTTATCCAGCGCGAGACCAAGGGCATTCTCGGAATCGGTGCAAAGCCCGCCATCGTCAAGCTCACCGAAAAGCCCAGGGAAGAGGTCGTTATCCCCGACTTCTCTCTCGAAAGGGAGCGCGGCAGGCGTGACAACCGCGACCGCCGCGACAACCGCGAGCAGCGCGACAACCGTGACCGCCGCGAGAGCCGCGAACAGCGTGACAACCGCGAACAGCGTGACAATCGCGAACAGCGCGACAATCGCGAGCAGCGCGACAATCGCGAGCAGCGCGACAACCGTGAACAGCGTGACAATCGCGAGCAGCGTGACAATCGCGAACAGCGCGACAATCGTGAACAGCGCGACAACCGCGACCGCCGCGAGAACCGCAGCGAAAACCGCAGCGAGCGCAGGCAGAGCGAAAGACCGGAGCGCGTTGAGAAGCCCGAGCAGGCTTCCGCTCCCGCCGATGCGGTCGAAACCGCCGTAAGCACGCCTGTTGCCGGCGAAAAGCCCCGCTCCATCCGTTTTGATAACCGCTCGAACCGCGATAACCGCGACAATCAGAGCCGCGACAATCAGAACCGTGACAGTCAGAATCGCAGCGGCAACCGACAGAACAATCGCAGTCGCGGCGACAATCGCGGCGACAACCGCAGGCAGGCTCCCGAGCGCGAGCCCGCTCCCGAGATCAACTACACCGAGGAGGCGGCTAAAGACGAGCCCGCCGCGCAGTTCGTAAAGGGTCTTATCGACAGAATGCAGATCGAGGGCAAGGTGCTTGCGGCGCGCGATGACGATGCGCTGCGCCTCCGTGTTGACTGCGGCGAGATGGGCGTTTTGATTGGTCATCGCGGCGAAACCCTGGATGCGGTGCAGTATCTCACCGGTCTGGTTGTAAACCGCAACCGCAAAACAGACGGTTACACCCGCGTTACCATCAACACCGAGGATTACCGCGAGAAGCGCGAGGAAACGCTCGTTCGCCTTGCAAAGCGCATCGCTTCGCAGGTCAAATCGACCGGCTCCCCGAGAACGCTCGAGCCCATGAACCCCTACGAGCGCAGGATCATCCACTCCGCGCTTCAGAAGAACCCCTTCGTCACCACGCAGAGCGAGGGCGACGAGCCGAACCGCCGCGTGGTCATCTCCCCCAAGCGCAGGCAGCAGGGCGGCTACAACAGGCGCCCCAACCGTGACCGCGCATGAGCGAAGCCTTGAAAAATTTCAATACCATAAATGACACCGTTTTCGCACTGTCCACCCCGGTGGGCGGTGCGATTGCCGTAATTCGGGCGAGCGGCCCCGACTCGAGGCGTGTGCTTTCGCATATCTTCACGGGTCAAATCGAGGCGGGCAGGCTCGTTTTCGGCAGGATAACGGACGGCAGCCGCATTCTTGATGAAGCCATGGCGGTATTCTTCCGCGCTCCCTCATCCTATACGGGCGAGGATATGTTTGAGCTGCATCTTCACGGCTCGTATGCGGTGGTTTCCGCCGTTTCCGCGCTGCTTGCAAGCCTCGGCCTTCGCCATGCGGAGCCCGGCGAATTCACCAAGCGGGCTTTTTTGAACGGCAAGATGGATCTTATTCAGGCGGATGCCGTGATGGATCTTATCAATTCGGAAACCGAAAGAAGCGCAGGAGCCGCGCTCGATCAGCTCCAAGGCGGGCTGAGCCGCCGCATCGGCGAAGTAGAAGCAAGGCTGATCGACCTTGCCTCGGAGCTTGCCGCCGCGATGGACTACCCCGAGGAGATGGAGGACGAGGCGCTTTCGGCCGTGCCCGAGGTGCTTTCTCCCGTCATTTCGGAGCTTGCGGAGCTTATTGAAAACGGCAGGGGCGCGAAGATTCTGCGCGAGGGCGCGAAGCTCGTCATCCTCGGCCTTCCGAACGCCGGCAAATCCAGCCTGATGAACGCGCTGCTCGGGAGCGAGAGGGCGATAGTTACAGATATCGCCGGCACCACGCGCGACACGCTCGAGGAAAAGCTAAATATCCTCGGCGTTCCCGTGCGCATTGTGGACACGGCGGGGCTTCGTGAGAATGCCGAGAGCCCCGTTGAAAAGATCGGCATAACCCGCGCAGAAAGCGAGGCCGCGAGCGCCGAATGCCTGCTCTTTATCTTCGATGGTTCAAGTGGAGAGTCTTCGAGCGAGGAGCTTGCTCTTCTGAAAAAAGCGGATGGAAAGCCCGCCGTTTTTGCCGTCAATAAATGCGATATTTCGCTTGAAAGCTGCAAAAAATACGAAGCCGCGCTCAAAGCGGAGCTGAATGCGCTTGCTGTCTCCCCCGATACCGTTATCATCAGCACCAAATCGGGCGATGGGCTCGAGGCGCTCAAAGCACTTCTTGCAAAAAAGCTCGGCGCAAGCGAAAGCCGTGCCATCGTTACCAATTCGCGGCATATCGAAAGGCTCTGTTTTGCCAAAAGCGAGCTTACCGCCGCGCTTGGGGAGAGCTCGACCGACCTTATCTCGGTCTTTATCTCCTCGGCGCTCTCAGCGCTCTCCGAGATCACGGGGCGCGAGTTCTCCGAGGAGCTTCTCGACAATATTTTTACAAAATTTTGCGTTGGCAAATGACGGTTTTTTCGGTATAATAGAATATAGGTAAAAAATGCCGTTTGAAACAGCGGCATTTAAACTATTGCGAGGTCATTATGGATAAAAACGCACTCTACCTTTTCAATATCGGCGAAAACGCGGAGGCCTACCGCGCACTCGGCGCACATCTTTCAAAGGAGGGCGAGCTTGAGGGCTGGCGCTTTACCGTTTACGCTCCGAACGCGAAAAAAATCAGCGTCGTTGGCGATTTTAACGATTGGAACGAGTCTGCGCTCCCTATGAAAAAGGACTCGGAGACCGGCTGCTGGGAGGCGTTCGCGCCCGATATTTGGTGCGGCCAGAAGTATAAATACCGCATCACGGGGGCGGACGGCAAAACAGTTTACAAGGCCGATCCCTTCGCCTTCCGCGCCGAAATGCGCCCCGGCACCGCGAGCGTTATCCACGGGCTTCCGAGCTATGAGTGGACGGACGGCGCCTACCTTGAAAAGCGCCAAAACGAAAGTCAATTTAACCGCGCAATAAATATCTATGAAGCGCATCTCGGCTCGTGGAAGAAGGAGCGCTCCCTTCCCGAATTGACGGACGAGCTTATAGACTACTGCGCCGAAATGGGCTATACGCATATCGAGCTTCTTCCCGTTTCCGAGTTCCCGCTCGACGACAGCTGGGGCTATCAGACCCTCGGCTACTACGCCGTTTCCGCGCGCTACGGCACGCCCGAGCAGCTCATGGCGTTCATCGACCGCGCGCACAGCAGGAATATCGGCGTTATCCTCGACTGGGTGCCCGCGCATTTTGTGAAGGACGAGGCGGGGCTTATCCGCTTTGACGGCTCGCCGCTGTTTGAAAGCCGCGATCCGCTTCGCGCCGAAATGCCCCAATGGGGAACGCTTCTTTTCGATTACGGCAAGTCGGAAGTGCGCAGTTTTCTGATCTCAAACGCCGTTTTCTGGCTCAAGCTCTTCCATGCGGACGGCCTGCGCGTTGACGCGGTGAGCTGTATGCTCTACCACGATTTCGGGCGCGAAAAGTGGAGGCCGAATATCCACGGCGGCAACACGAATCTTGAGGCCGTGGAGTTTCTAAAGCAGCTCAATATCGTGACCCACCGCGAGTGCCCCGGCTGCCTGATCGTTGCCGAGGAAAGCACCGCCTTTGCGCATATCACGAAGCCCGTTCACGAGGGCGGCTTGGGCTTTGATTACAAGTGGAACATGGGATTTATGAACGATACCCTGTACTATATCGAGAAGGACCCCGTGTACCGCAAGTACCATCACGACAAGCTGACCTTCCCCATGAGCTACGCCTACGCCGAGCAGTACGTTCTGCCTTTTTCGCACGACGAGGTCGTGCACGGCAAGCATTCGCTGATAGGGCGCATGCACGGCAGCTACGAGCAGCAGTTCGAGCAGCTTCGCCTGCTCTTTGCCTACCAGTTCGCCCATCCCGGCAAGAAGCTGAACTTCATGGGCAGCGAGTTCGGGCAGTTCATCGAGTGGGACTTCAAGCGCGAGCTGGACTGGTTCCTGCTCGACTACCCCGCGCATAGGGATATGCACGATTTTTCCCGTGCGCTCAACCATTTTTACCTTGAAAACCCCTGCCTGCACCGCGAGGACACCGGCTTTTTCGGCTTTAGGTGGCTCAGCGTGGACGACAACGAAAACTCCGTTATCGCTTTTGCGCGTCGCGACGGCAAAAGCCGCCTTATCTTTATCGCGAACTTCACGCCCGCGCCGCATGAAGCCTACCGCGTGCCGCTCGACGAGATCACCGGCGCGCCCGTAACGCTTAAATGTGTTTTCTCCACGCATGGGCGCGAGCTGACGGTCAGGGCGAGGAAGGTTCGCAAGGGCGAAAGGTATGTGGAGCTGCCGCTGTATCCGTATGAGGCGGCGTTCTATAAGTATTAAATGAAGCCGCTGCGCTAATGAAGCACAATGAAGAACTGAAGGAATGGCGGTTGAAAATCCTTCGGATTTTCTGAAAAAACAGCTCTTTTCTGTTGAACTTCATTTGCCGAAAAAGCGAGCTTTAATTGAAATGCCGCAGGCATTTCTTCATCCGTTTCTTCATTAGCTGCGAGCAGCGACTTCATTAGTGAAACGGCTTCATTAGCCGAAGGCGTCTTCATTGGAAAGGAATCCCCATGTGTAACGAACCAAACTATATTGATCGCGCCCCCTCTCCCTCCCGCCTTATGCGCGGGCGCGTTGCAGTCTGCCTTTGCCCGGGGCAGGATAAATGCGGGCTTTGCGCTTCCGCCTGCGGCTTTGGCGCGATAGCAAAGCGCGGCAGAGTGCCCGAAGTGGCGCACGATGAGTGCATCGCCTGCGGCGCGTGCGTTCGGGCGTGTCCGTTTGGAAATATGCGCCTTATCGACTTCACCAAGGCCGAGGATACCGCCGAGCTTACTCTCAAAATACCGAAAAAGCTCGTTCAAAACGGGCTTAGTGCGCTTGCGGACGGCGATATGATAAGCCTGTTTGCAGTCGGCGAAGGCCAAAGCCCCGATTCCGAGGTGCTCCAGGCGCATTATCTTGACGGCGGCGAGCTGAGTTTAAGGGTGAGAACGGCGAAAGGTAATGCGTTTGCGCCGTTCAAATGTTAAAAAGTAATATCAAAAAGTATTAGGAGAAACTATGTTAAACAGCAAGGGCTTCGATCTTTGGGCGGACGGCTACGACCGTGACGTGGGGCTTTCCGATGATGACAACCTCTACCCGTTCGCGGGCTATAAGACGGTGCTTAGGCGAATCTTCGATACCGTTATGCAGCAGCCCTCCCCCGCCGTGCTCGATATCGGCTTCGGAACGGCGGTGCTGACCGCAAAGCTCTATGAATGCGGCTGCCGCGTTTTCGGGCAGGATTTTTCGCCGCGCATGGTGGAAATAGCAAGCGAAAAAATGCCGAACGCCAAGCTTTTTTGCGGCGATTTTGCGGAAGAGCTTTGCGCGGAGCTTCTTGAAAACCGCTATGATTTCATCATCGCAACCTACTCGCTCCACCATTTGACGGACGAGCAAAAGCTCCCCTTTATCCACACCCTGCGCTCCCTTCTCACCGAGGGCGGCAGCATCCTTATCGGGGACGTTGCGTTTGAAGATCGCGCCGCGCTTGAAGCTTGCCGCGAGGATTGCGGTGAAGAATGGGACGATGAGGAATACTATTTTGCAGCAAGCGAACTGAAAGAGCATTTTCCAAGCCTTGAATTTGAAAAATGCTCCCATTGTGCGGGAGTGCTGACAATACGCAAAGGAAGATAACGAATGAAGCTTGTTGTTATAATCGGGGCGGGCGCGGTTGGCAAAATGACCGTTGGGCAGGAGCTTACCAAGATCACCGAGCTGCGGCTTTTCCATAATCACATGGCGATAGAGCCTGTTTTGGAGCTTTTCGGCTATTTCGACGGGAAAACGGTTGCGGAGATACGCGAAAGCATCTTCCGCAATTTCGCCGCCTCCGATAACTACGGCATGATCTTCACCTATATGTGGGCGTTCGATCATCAGCAGGATCGGGACTATATCGAGCATATAAAAAGCATATTCGAGCCCTACGGCACCGAGTTTTACTGCGTTGAGCTTATCGCGCCGCAGGAAATTAGGCTTGCGCGCAACGCTACCGAAAACAGGGCGAAAAACAAGCCCTCCAAAGCGAATATCGAGTTTTCGAGCAAGCGGATAATGCATGAGGACGCGAACTACCGCCTCGTGAGCCGCGAGGGCGAGGTGCCTTTTGAAAACTATCTGCGGCTAGATAACTCCGAGCTCTCGGCCGTGGAAGCGGCAAGGATAATAAAGGAAAGATTCGGGCTTTGAGCCGCTGTTCCCGCCCAAACGGGGCTATCCATTACCCCGCGCAGTTTATCGCCGTCCTCACACCTCGTCTTGCCACGCACAGGATATTTCGCCGATTTTCCAAGCTGTTTCCGTAAAAAATCGCCATGCTGCGGAGCGTTGCATCGATGCTATGGAGCGATTCTTGCCTTAACTGCCGTCCATGCGCTATGATCGGCGTAACGGGAAACCGAAATACGCCCTTGGAGGTAACTATGGATTTTGCAACCAAACTTAAAGAGGCACGCAAAGCGGCCGGAATGACACAGGAGCAGCTTGCATCAACGCTTTCCGTTTCAAGGCAGGCTGTGACCAAATGGGAGAGCGGCAAAGGTCTGCCCGACATTGAAAACCTGCGACTCATCGCTTCTGCGCTCGGCGTGAGTATCGACTATCTGCTCGATGACGGCGGCGCACTCGATATGTCCGTCATTCGCGAGCCGATCGAGCTTGCCTCATATTCAGATTCGCATATCGAATGTAAAAAGCGGTACCCGAAGCGGGCGCGACTGAGCGACCAAGCGGTGCTGGCGCGCTTCCCTTCGGCCGAGATCCGGTGCCTGATCCATAGGCAGCTCCTCGATAAAAAGGAGCGCCGCCTTCAAACCGCGCTCTGGCTCACCACGCCGTTTGCAAACACCGTGGATATGGTAAACTCCGTCAAGCACTCCGATAAGCAGTTTTATCTTGTGAACGATGGTGATAAACAGCATCTTGTAATGGTAACAAATGAATTTATGGAGATACGGCAGCTTGCAAACAGGCAGAATGAAAAACGCTTCGACCTTGGCGAATTCCGCTTCATTCGCGGCATCAAGCTGAGATAAAAACGCAAGCGCAAACGGCTTCTTTCATAAACTGTATCCCCGTGCACACGGTCACAGACGACCCGCGCTGCACGGGGAAATTTCATTCGAATTATAAATGGTTGCCCGCTAATTGTTAAGCAAACCTATAAACAAGGCAAACGCTGTCCGGCGCGGCTTCGTCAAAGTAGCCCGTATCGACAAAGCCCGCTTTTTCATAAACGCGCAGAGCTTCGAGCGCAGCTTTTTTAACGCAGACCTCCACGCAATCGTATTTGCTCTCGGCTTCAAGCTCCGAAAGGATCATTTGAAGCGCCGCCGTGCCGAAACCCCTGCCTTGATAGCGCGCATCTATCATGAACTGCTGAAGATCGTAGCATGCGGGCTCCTCGTCCAGATCCTTCACAAGCGCAAGCCCTATCGCCTCGCCCCCGTGCGCTATGCCGATCACCCGCGCACGGCTTTCGCGGTAGATATAGCCCCGCGCGATTATGCCCAAGGCGCTGTCGAGAAAGCCCCTTTGATCCTCGCGCACGGCAAGGCCGCGAACGGCGAATTGATTTTCAACAGTTATATCGAATAATTCAATCATTTTAAAATCTCGATTAAACAATTTATGCAAAAATCGTTGCCATGCCGAAAGCGCCGCCATCGTCCATTATCTCAATATCCACGCGCTCCCAGTCGTTCACGCCATCGGGCAGCGCTATCTGGATAAGATACGCGCCCATCGTCCGATCGACCGCGAATTCGCGGACCCTGTTCGTTTCAAGAACGGAGACCTCGCCGCCGTTCACAAAGGCGCGGATGCCCGTTATCTCGGGGCAGATATCCGTTTCCCCGGCAAGCGCTTTTTTAAGGCTCATCGGGCGAAAATAGGCCATCAGCGCGGGGTGGCCGCCCATCACGCGGAAAACGTTCAAGGCGTACACCTCGAGAGTATCGAAACGCGCGTCGATCGTCCTGTCCTCGGTGAGATCGATATTCTCGCACCAATACTCAAGGTATTTCTCGCCGTAATCCTTTACTGCCACAAGATACTTGTATTCCCCTTCGGGCAGATCGAAGGAGTAAAAGCCCTTTTCATCGCTCAAGCCTTGATGAAGCGGCTCGAAGCGTTCGCTCATAATATAGACGTTCGCGCCCGCGATGGGGCTGCAGTCCTTATCCATTGTGTGACCCGAAAGAAGCATTTTGTCCTCCAATTTTTCTATTAAAACAGCTCGGGCAGCAGCTCGCGGAATGCCTCTTGAAGCGGCACGGCGATCTCCCGCATCGCGGGATGCGCGGCCTTTGCGCAGCGCAGGGCGAAGAAATGCCGCCATTCGCGCAGGTTCATCGTGCAGATAAACTCGGTTTTAAGGCTGTTCGGAAGAACGCTCCTTGCGTCCTCGGGCTTTGCGCCGTTTGCAAGCATATCCATATACGCCTTTTCCGCGCTCTCCATCTCCGCCTTCCAAATTTCAAAAAGCCTTTCATTCTCCGCGAAATACGGGCGAATGAACGCGATGCCGCCGCCGAACTTTTCCGAATTATAGTTGCAATATCGCGTGCTTTCCTGCGAATAGCTTGCTATACGGTGGCGCACCCATTCATGCGAAACGCCGCGGTCGCAGATGATACGCACGCTGATACTTATATGCTCGATCGGGCTTTCATGCCCGCGCTCGATCAGAAACTTCACAAAGCGCGAAGCCGATTCCTCGGTCATCTTATCCTCGCTCTTGTAGCACACCCTGCCGCAAAGCTCGAGGTGCCGAAGCACTTCCTCCCTTTTCGGAGCGTTCAATATTTCAAAAGAGGGCTCAACTATCCTCATTTTTTCTTATTTCCTTTGCGTTTTTTGTTATGCCTTGCGGCGCTTGATGCCGCCGTCCGCGGATTTTGAAACGATCTCCGCTATGCCCGCGTTCTTTATCATCCTCGAGCAGATAACGCAGGGCGCGGGCTCGGCAAGCTCGCCGTTCTGATCGAAGCCCGCAAGATAGATCGTTCCGTCCAGCATCAGGCTGCGCGGAGCGGAGATTATCGCGTTCTGCTCGGCGTGTACCGCCACGCATTTTTCGTACTGCTCGCCGTGCGGTATCCCGTTCGCCTCGCGCCAACATTCGCCGGTGTCGCAGCAGTTCGGCTCGCCCCTCGCCGCGCCGTTGTAGCCGGTGGAGATTATCTCGTCGTTCTTGATAATTACCGCGCCGTACTGCCTGCGAAGGCAAGTGGAGCGCTTCGCCACGCTCGCCGCGATGGAAAGATAGTATTCGTCCTTGCTGATGCGGTTGTCCATGTTTTTCTCCCGAATGCCGTGGATTTGCCCAAAGGTAAGAGCGCGGCATTTGATTGATTTTATCATTTTTTTGCGGAGTTTGCAATCACCAAAACCAAGTTTAGCATATCGTTAGAGTATGTATTGAAATAATCCTCATTTTATGGTAATATTGACGTGCTGCACAAGACTTATACTGACACACCGAGGATGGGATTCTGCTTCCGGCAGATTCGCATCTCCTTTTCCTCATCTTTCGGTGTGTGAAAATAGTTTTGTGCAGCAGCAAACGGAGCTCTGCGTTTTTGCAAGTGCGGCTCCGTTTGGGGCTGCACTTTTTTTATACCTTGGAAGCAGATCGATACAGAGAGGAGGTTAACTCATCGATTTGCTAATATTGTTAAAATGGAGGTTTTCATGGAAAAACACGTTGAAAATAGAAACAATGTCCTAAGTTTGATATCGGCTGTAATTCTTGCGGTCGCACTTCTTCTCGAGGCTATATATACTCGCTTGCCTTGGTCTTTTATGGATTCTCTGAAGAGCAATCCGTCCTTGCTGTTGCTTTTTGCCAGCCTTATAATACTTATTGTTGGTTTTTTACTCAAAAGAACCGCGCTCATTGCGGCAATAGGCTTCATCGTTCTAAGCGTCTACTACGGACTAAATTTGTTCTTGGGAATTCGAAGTTTAAGTTCCTTAACTATCATTTGGCTGTTGTTTCCAATCATCGGCAGTCTTCTCGCAGCAGTAGTATGTTTTCTTGTGAACAAGAAAGCATATGCCCCAAACAAGGTTGATGTATTGCTCGGAGCGACACTGCTTGTTCTATTCGTGGCATACTTCATCATTTTTTATTATAGGATGCGAGAGTTTGTGTTGTGGATCAACTGGTCTCAAATGATTACTGTCAATCTTTTGGGTGTCATCGGTGCTCTACTCCAGTTGATTGGAACCACTTTGGGAATCGCATCACTAACTGCATCAGATGGAAAGCTGAAAAAAACAATCGTTCGCTCTGACGGCAGTATGATTGAGTTCAATCTCGGTTATTTCAATTTATTCATTCATATTCTTCTCATCTTGGTAACAACCGGAATTTGGTCTGTAATATGGGTTTACCGAACCACGCGCTACACCAATCAAGTTAAGGACTTGGAGGAGCGCATACCGATTCGCAAGCTGCTTCTCTGCCTTTTCGTTCCGTTCTACATAATCTATTGGAATTACGTAACCGCAAAGCGTATCGATATGATCGCTGAGGAAAACGGGGTGAAGACGGATGCCAAAATTGCCGTGCTTTGCTTAGTGTTTTCATTCCTGCTGAATATTGCGCCGCCGATAATCATGCAGAGCAGGATAAACAAGATTGCAAAGAGCATTCGATGAAGCGAACCCGCCGCGCGGAAGGCGAGCGAAGCGAGAGCGGAAGTGCGGCGGTGCGCGGTTTTGCATACGCTGCCTTAAATGATGAAGCCGCTTGGGAGCGCACCCAAAGCGGCTTTTTACGTTTCATATTGAGTTTATCCCGCCTTCAGTGCGAGCTATTCGCCCTCGCCTTTAACGATATCCGCAAGCTCGAAATAATAATCCTCGGTCAGCACCGACACCTTCGACGTGTTGTTCTTCATAAACACGCTGAACGCCTTTTTGCCCTTTTTGCAGCAGATATTGTAAACGATATCCGCCGCCATGCCGTTGATCTCATCAAAGCGCCGCATAAGCTCATCGGCGCTGTATTCATCGCCGTGAACGGTGCGAAGGTCCTTTTCCGCCTTTTCGCGCATCTTGATCCTCTCAAGCTTTACGCCGCCCAATCTGAGCGTTTCCATGAATTCCGGCACGGTGGTCTCCCTCTCCAGCTCAAAGCCGATCGAATACGATCCCAGCACGCTGAAACAGCTTATCCTTTTCATATTGCCTCAAAAAAATTCCTTTGCTTTATCTATCTTCGGCCTGAACGCGCTCTATATGCCAGATCTCGCTCGCATACTCCTTGATGGTGCGGTCGCTCGAGAACTTGCCCGCGTTCACGGTGTTCATCAGGCATTTCTTTGCGAAGGTCCTTTCGTCGCGCGTGTCGTAGATCGCGCGGAGCTTGGCGCGGATGTAATCCTCGAAATCGTAGAGATTGAAATAGTAATCGGGCTTGCGCCAGTCGCCGGTCAGAAGAGAATCGTAGATCTCGCGGAACACGCGCACGCTGTCGCCGTCGCTGGCGATGCTGCCGTCCACAAGGCTGTCCACGGCTCTGCGCACGATATGGCTTTCGTTGTAGACCGTGCGAGGGTTGTAGTGCGGGCGGAGCCTCGCAAGCTCATCCACCTTCGCGCCGAAGATGTAGTTATTGCTTTCGCCCGCGCATTCGACTATCTCGATATTCGCGCCGTCGTAGGTGCCGAGGGTAACCGCGCCGTTCAGCATGAACTTCATATTGCCCGTGCCGCTCGCCTCGGTGCCCGCGGGGGAGATCTGCTCGGAGATATCCGCGGCGGGGATGATATGCTCGGCATAGGAGCAGTTGTAGTTCTGAACGAACACAACGCGGATGCGCCCGTTCACCTCGGGATCGTTATTTATCCTGTTTGCGATCTCGTTGATAAACTTGATAACGTTCTTCGCCATGATATAGCCCGGCGCGGCCTTCGCACCGAAGATGAACGCCACCTTGGGCAGATCGCCGAGGCCGCCCTGCTTTATCTCCTTATAGATATGCACGATCGAAAGCGCGTTCATAAGCTGGCGCTTGTATTCATGCATACGCTTCACCTGCACGTCGAAAACGAACTCGGGCGGTATCTTCACGCCCTCCTTCTGCTCGATCAGCGCGGAAAGCTTCTCTTTAAGCGCCTTTTTAACGCCGATGAACTCGTCTATCAGCGCGTCGTCGATCATGGGTTCAAGCTGCTTTATCTCGTCCAGCTCCGTGAGGAAGCCGTAGCCGATGCGCTCGCCGATAAGCCTCGTCAGCCCCGGGTTGCAAAGGCCGAGGAAGCGGCGCTGGGTGATGCCATTCGTTTTATTTTGGAATCTTTCGGGGAAAACCTTGTACCAGTCGTTCAGCACCTCGTTTTTAAGAAGCTCGGAATGTATCCTTGCAACGCCGTTTACGTAGGTTGAAACGTAGGTCGCAAGCCTCGCCATGTGTATTTTTCCGCCCTCGATAATGCGCATATTGTTGAGCATATCGCCATAGATTCCGCGTGCGGAAAGATCGGCGTTCAGATGCGCATCTATGCGCTCCACGATCTCGAGGATATGCGGAATAACTCTTCCGAAAAGCTCGATATCCCATTTTTCAAGCGCCTCGCTCATCAGGGTGTGGTTCGTGTAGCTGAAGGTGCGCCTTGCAATATCGAGCGCATCCTCAAAGCTCTTGCCCTCGTTCATAAGCAGGCGAACGAGCTCGGGAATGCTGACGGTGGGATGCGTGTCGTTGAGCTGAACGGCGTTCATCTCGGCGAAGTTGTCGATATTTCCGAAAACGCGCTTATGCCGCCTCAGCGCATCCTGAAGCGATGCGCTCGAGAGGAAATATTGCTGCCTAAGGCGAAGCTTTTTGCCCTCGGCCGTGCTGTCGTTGGGGTAGAGCACCCTCGTTATATCCTCAACGGAGTTCTTTTCGCGCACCGCAAGCGCGTATTCCTGCGAATTGAACGCGGCAAAATCGAATTCTTCAACAGCCTCGCTCTGGAAGAGGCGGAGCGTTCCGACCGTGGATGTGTTGTAGCCGATAACGGGCATATCATAGGGCACGGCAAGCACCTTGCGGTCGCCGAAATCGACGGTGAGGGTCTTATCATCCCTTCTGCGGCTCCATGGGTCGCCCTGCTTCTGCCAGTCGTCCGCCTTTTCGGCCTGGAAGCCGTTTATGAATTCCTGCTTGAAAAGGCCGAATTTATAGCGGATGCCGTAGCCGTCGAGCGGCAGATCGTGGGTCGCCGCGCTGTCCAAAAAGCACGCCGCAAGCCTGCCGAGGCCGCCGTTGCCGAGTGCGCAGTCCTCGATATCCTCCATAATAGCGATATCCACGCCGCGAAGCGAAAGCAGGCGCTTCACCTCATCGAGCAGCTTGAGCGAAAAAAGGTTATTATACACCATGCGCCCCGTCAGATACTCGGCCGAGATATAGTACGCCCTTCTGCCCTTCTCGCGGGCACGGCGGCTCCTGCGCCAATCGTCCGCAATAGCGCGCATTACCGCGCTTGAGATCGCCCTGTGAAGCTGCTGCGCGCTCGCCTCCTGAAGCTCGACCTGATAATCGCCGCGAAGCACGTCCTCGGTGCTTCTCAAAATGCCCTTTGCATCCATCAACATATTTCCTTGCTCCTATCTGAAACCTTTTGGTATTGTTAAGCGTTTATAAAGCTTTCGCGCTCGTCACGGAAGGCGCGAATAAGGCTTATCAACTCCTCCGCATCCGCGCAGGTATTGACGCGCCGCCGAAGCTCGTTGCTGCCGTACATCCCCTTGACGTACCACGCGATATGCTTGCGCATATCCACGAACGCGCCGCCATGACCCGAAATGTATTCCTCGATATGGCGGATAGCTGTGTCGAGCCTTTCGCTCTCGCTCGGCTTTACATAGTTTTCGCCGAAAAGCGCCGCTTTTATCTCCGAAAAGATAAACGGATCGCCCTGTGAGCCTCGCGCGACCATCAGCGCTGCGCAGCCCGTGCTTTCAAGCATAGTAAGAGCGCTTTCGCCCGAAAAGATATCGCCGTTGCCGATGACGGGAATATTCACCGCATCGACCACGCTTTTTATCAATTCCCGATCGGCTTTTCCCGAATACATCTGCATGCGCGTTCTGCCGTGAACCGTTACAAACGCCGCGCCGCTTTTTTCCGCGATTCGGGCAAATTCCACGGCGTTTACGGAATTTTCGTCCCAGCCCTTGCGGAATTTAACGCTGACGGGAACGGGCGAAGCCTTGACCACCGCTTCGATGATCTTTCCCGCAAGCGCGGGGTTTTTCATCAGCGCCGAGCCGTCGCCGTTACTCGTTATCTTCGGCGCGGGGCAGCCCATGTTTATATCCACGATGCTGACTTCACTACTTGAAACGAGCCCGTCAAACAGCCTTTGCACGGTTTCGGCGATTATCGCGGGATCGTGCCCGAAGAGCTGAACGCCGCAGGGCTTTTCGGCTTCCGAAATGGAGATAAGCTCCTGCGTTTTGCGGTTTTTATAGTGAAGCCCGTTCGCGCTGACCATCTCGGTGAAGGTATAGTCGCAGCCCCGCTCGATGCAGAGCCGCCTAAACGCGCTGTCCGTAATGCCCGCCATCGGCGCAAGCAGCACAGGCACGGGTGAAACCGCAGCCGCTCCATCGCGCTTTTCGCAGCGAAGCAGCTTAAAAAGCCTTTCACTCTTTGGATTTTTCAAGTGAAAGCCGCTCATTCGTAATCATAGAACACACCCTCGCAAACGGTCTTTGCGGGGCCGAACATATAGATGGAGTTATCCTCAAGCCACTCGATCTCGAGCGTTCCGAGCTCAACGTGAACGTTCACCTTCCTGCCCGTGAAGCCCGCGAGTATGCAGGCCACGGCCGAAGCGCAGGCGCCGGTTCCGCAGCAGAGCGTGCAGCCGCAGCCGCGCTCCCATGCGCGCATGATGATATTTTCCTCGTCTATTACCTGAACGAAGTCCACATTCGTTCTCTTGGGGAAGATGGGGCTTCGCTCGATATCCTTGCCGTAGTATTCAACGTCCGTCAAGTCCGCATCGTCCACGAAGGCGACTGTATGCGGAACGCCGGTGTTCACGCTGGTCACGGTGAACCTTCTTCCATGCGAAAACAGGCTTTTCTGCTGAAATTCGCCCTCGGCGGCAACGGGGATATCTGCGCAGTCGAGCTTGGGCTCGCCCATGTTCACGCCGATGCCGATGACCTCGCCGTTTTCAACCACCGCTTTGGGGTGCTTGATGCCCGAGAGCGTTTCAACGGTGAATTCGGTCTTATTAAGTATGCCCTTTTCGATGCAGAATTTTACGAAGCAGCGGATGCCGTTGCCGCACATCTCCGCTTCGCTGCCGTCGATATTGAGTATAAGCATCTTTATATCGGCGATATCCGAATTGCGAACTATCAGTATGCTGTCCGCGCCCACGCCGGTGTTGCGGTGCAGAATGCGCTCCGCAAAGCCGTTTATATCCTTTATCCGCTCCTCGCGGTCGTCCACCAGCACCATGTCGTTGCCGAGTCCGTGCATCTTTGCAAATTCAAATTTCATAGTTGTTTACCACACATTTTAAATCTTTTGAAACGGTTGATGAAACAGGTTTCAAATCCCTTCGGGATTTGTGCAGGTATCCACCTCATCCGTCTTCGCGGCGCGCTGCGCCGCCTCAGCCACCTTACCCTCGAAGGGGAAGGCTTTAACTATTCATTTAAGAACAAGCCCCACCGGGCAATGATCGCTGCCCATAATTTCGGGGTAGATGAGCGCATCCTCTACCCTCTCCATCAGCCGCTCGCTGACCACGAAATAGTCTATGCGCCAGCCCGTGTTCCTTTCCCTTGCCTTGAACATATAGCTCCACCAGCTATAGGCATCGGTTCTGTCGGGGTAGAGCCTGCGGAAGCTGTCCGCAAAGCCCGCATCAAGAAGCGCGGTGAACTTTTCGCGCTCCTCGTTCGTGAAGCCCGCGTTGCCGACGTTTGATTTCGCATTTTTAAGGTCGATCTCCTGATGCGCCACATTCATATCGCCGCAAACGATAACGGGCTTTTTCGCATCGAGCGAAACGAGATATTCGCGGAAGGCATCCTCCCAGCGGCAGCGGAACTCGAGCCTTGTAAGCTCCCGCTGCGCGTTCGGCGTGTAGACCGTTACGAAGTAAAAATCCTCGAATTCAAGCGTTATCACGCGCCCTTCGCCCTCAAACTCCGCATCGCCGCCCATGCCGTAACTCGCCGAAAGCGGCTCGGCCTTGGTGAAAACCGCCGTGCCCGAATAGCCCTTCTTTTCAGCATAATGCCAGTAGGCGTGATACCCCTCGGGCGCAAAATCTATCTGCCCTTCCTGCAACTTGGTTTCCTGCAAAGCGAAGATATCCGCGCTTTCGGCGGTAAAAAAGTCGTTAAAGCCCTTGCCCATGCAGGCACGAAGGCCGTTGACGTTCCATGAAATAAGTTTCATCGTTTTCTCCATTCCATAAGGAATATTTATTCATTTTATTATACCCTGTTTCGGCAGTGCGTTCAAGTATATTAGCCCCGCTCAAGGCGCAAAAAACGGGCAAACCGGAGCTTTCTCCGATTTGCCCGCATACAGCCGCATTATGAGCGGTTCATTTGGCATCAGCTTTGCTGCGTCACGGCCGCCCGCTCCTCCCGTTCGATAAGCTTCATGTACGCGAAAACGAGCGCGAGCGAAAGCACGGCCGCAGCGGCGGTGAATATCATCAGCGCGGCGAAGCTTGTTTCATGGGTATTGCCGATCTGCTCCCACCTGATAACGCCGACGAGCTTCAGAACGATAAACGAAAGCGCCTCCGAAACCACGAGTATTACGGGAAACGCGATCAGCACCTGCTTTGAGATAAGGCGGTTTTCCCTTTTCACAAGCGCCAGCACACACTCAAGCACCGAAAGCGCCGCCACGAAACCGACGGCCAAACGGACAAAAACCTTCGTTACAAGACTTTGTCCGAAGAAATACACGCCCAAATGATGCGCCATAAAAAAGGCGATCGCTATGGCGGCAAGCTCGATGCCAAGAAGGCAGAGGATTGTGCTAAAAGCTCTTTTCATTTCGAATATCTTCTTTCTTGTGTGCATCTGCTTGTATTGCACAATGGTATTTTAACATAAAGCGTCCGCGTTGTCAACGCGCATCGATATATATATATATATTCGGAGTGCTGACAAATGAAAAAACGAGACACATCGCTCCAAAGAAGGCTTATGCTTGGTGAAGCCTCGACATAAGCCTTCTCCTTTGAGGAGAAGGGGGGCTGCTCGCGGTGGATGAGGTGGACATCTCACGAACGCCGCGCACGGCGTTCTATCCTGCTTCTTCCTGCTGAAAAAGCAATAAATTTTGGGTTTTTATATAAGCAGTTCAAATCCCTTTCGGGATTTGTGCATCAAGCCACCTCATCCGTCATCTCGCTGAAGCGCGATGCCACCTTCCCCTCGCAGGGGAAGGCTTGCGCTTCGCGCCGCAGGCTCCGGCTTTGTCATCAGTCTATGAAGCTGTATTTGTATATTTTTTGCGTTTTAATTATACTCAATACATTGACTCCTTTGGTGCAAAACAGAGCGTTTATGAAAGCGGGCGAACGGTTTTTCCTTCCGTTCGCCCGCACTTAATTCATTTATAAAAGCGCTTACATCCCAAGCAGCTTTCCCATCAGCCTATCCACGCCCGCCTCGAGCTTCGCCATGCGCTCCTCGGCCATCTTTTCGCCATGCGCAAATGCGCTCATATAGACCTTGAGCTTGGGCTCGGTGCCGCTCGGGCGCACGATCAGCCAGCCGTTGTTCGGCAGAAGGTAGCGCAGCATATTGGCTCTGGGCAGGTCGATCTTCGTGTTCAGCCCGCAGCCGCAGTTCACGCGAACGCCCGTGGAATAATCCTCGCGGATAAGCACGTTTATCTCGTCGCCTATGACCTCGGGCGGATCGCTCTTCAGGGAGCTCATCGCCGAAGCAATGCGCTCGAGGCCCTCCTTGCCCTTGAGCGTGTAGGACTTGGTTTTTTCAATGTAATGGCCGTATTTTTCGTAAATTTCATTCAGCACCTCGATAAGGCTTTTGCCGCGCGAGGCGTAGACTATCGCCGCTTCGCAAACGAGCATCGCCGCGAGCACCGCGTCCTTATCGTGCGCAAAGCCGCCCGCGAGGAAGCCGTAGCTCTCCTCGAAGCCGAAGATGAATTTGCCGCCGGAGTAGTTCTCCGCAAAGTCGATCTGCTCGGCGATAAAGCGGAAGCCCGTCAAAACGTGCCTCATATCCACGCCGAAATCGTAGCATATCGCATCCGCAAGCGAGGTTGATACCACGGATTTCACAACGAAGCCGTCGTAGGGCAGCTTCTCCTTCTCGTTCAGCTCGGAAAGAATGTAGTAGATAAGCAGGCAGCCGATCTGGTTGCCCGTCAGCACGCGGTATTCCCCGCCCTTTTCGCGCACGGCAACGCCGAGACGGTCGGAATCCGGATCGGTGGCGAAAAGCAGATTCGCGTTCACCCTATTGCCGAGCTCCATCGCAAGCTTAAAGGCGTTCGGGTCCTCGGGATTGGGCGCCTTGACGGTCGGAAAATCGCCGTTGGGCTGCTCCTGCTCGGGAACGACGTGCAGATTCTTAACGCCGATGCGCTCGAGTATCTCCGTAACGGGCACGAGTCCGCTGCCGTGAAGGGGCGAATAAACGATGCCGCCCTCCATCTTCGCCGCCATCTCGCGCACGATACCCGGGTTTATCATAACGCTCATGGTTTTTTGATAGTAAACTTCGTCTATCTCCTCGCCGATAAGCTCGATAAGCCCCTGCTTCTTCGCATCTTCAAGCTCCATTATCTCGGTGTCGAAATAGCCGAAGCTCCTTATGCTTTCAAGTATCTCCTTGGCGCGCGCGGGGCCGATCTGCCCGCCGTGGCTCCAATAGACCTTATAGCCGTTGTACTCGGGCGGATTGTGGCTCGCCGTGATAACAACGCCCGCCGCACAGCCGAGATGGCGCACGGTGAAGGAAAGCTGGGGAACGCTGTGCAGAGTTGAATAAAGGTAGACCTTGATGCCGTAAGCCGCGAGCGTTCGAGCGGTGATCTCGGCAAAGCGATCGGACCTTCGGCGCGAATCGTATGCTATTGCAACGCCCTTTTCCGCAGCGCCCGCAATCTTTTTAAGGCAGGCCGCAAGACCCGCGCTCGCACGGCGAACAACGTAGTCATTCATGCGGTTCGTGCCCATGCCTATAACGCCGCGCAGTCCCGCGGTGCCGAAATCAAGCTCGGTATAGAAGCGATCCTCGATCTGCTTTTCATCGCTCTGCACGGCGATAAGCTCGTTTTTCTCGCTTTCACTCAGCGAAGGCTCGCTCAGCCATTTTGAATATTCATCGCGGTAACCCATAAATTTTCCTCCCGATCCTGCCCTTTTCCTGTTCATCAATGATTATTATAGGGCATATCCCGCCGCAGTATGAGCCGCTGCGCCATTTTCACGGAATATGCCCTCCATTATTTACTGTTTGCCGTTTGCGGATGACTGCTCCGCAGCCGTGCTTTCTTCCGAAGTCTTGCCGTAATCGCCGTAGGAGCCGTACTTGCCGTACTTGCCATAGCCGCCGTACTTGCCATAGCTGCCATAGCCGCCGTACTTGCCGTACCTGCCGTAGCCGCCGTACTTGCCGTACTTGCCATAGCCGCCGTACTTGCCGTATTTGCCATAGCCGCTGTGCTTGCTGCGTCCGCCGTAGGAGCCGTATCTGCCATAGCTGCCGTATGCGGAATGCTTGGACTTCTTGGAATAGCTCTGACCCGTCTCCGAAGCGCCGGCATTATTCAGAACGTAGCCGATGAATCGCTTGCCGGTGCTCGCAAGATTGCTTATACCCGCATTGAGCGCGCTCTTGGTGGTATAATCCTGACAGATTACGTAAACTATCGCAGCGGAATAGCCGGCGATGATCTGAACGTCCGCAAGGATCGAGCTGGGCGGGGAGTCGATGATAACGAAATCCGCCATCTCGCGAAGCTTCTGGATGAGCTCCGCAAATCGCTTGGTGCGCAGCATCTCGGGCGTGTTATAGTTCTTGGATGAGCCGCAAATCGCGAAGAAGTTGGTATCCACCTGGCCGATGATCTCGTCCGCCTCAGCCTCGCCCTTGAGATAATCAACGAGGTATTTTTCGCCGGTTCCGTTGAGTTCCTTTACCGTGGAGGGCTTTCTTATATCGGAATCGAGGAATACCACCTTCTTGCCGATGCCCGCAAGCGCGAACGCCGTGTTGAGAGCAACGGTGGATTTACCCTCGCCGGGAACAGAGCCCGCAAAGAGGATTACCTTGTCGCCGTTTTCGACCGCGGATTTCTCCACGCGCTTTCTTATGAGCGTAACGGAATCCGCAAAGTCCTTCGAGGTGTTCTCGTTGTCTATCGTAACGAGGTTGTTGTCCGCAGTTCTGTTGAACGTCGTGTCGAAGGGAAGGGTTCCGATGCAGCGCAGGTTCAGCATGCTTCTGATCTCATCCACACTGCCCACGGTACGCTTGAGGAAGGTAACGAGTATCGCAAGGATCAGGCCTGCAACCAATCCGATAGCAGCAGCCGTTGCGATCAGGCTCTTGTAGTTGACGGGGTTGTATGCATAGGACGAAACCGCGGGCTCGCTCAAAAGCACCATTCGAGTGCTGCCGATAACGAGGCTTGCCGCATGCGGATACTTATCGATCGCGGCTTCAATAACCTTCAGCGCGTTTTCCGGTTTCGATGAGGTTGCCGTCAGCACGAACAGCGAGGTGTTGTTTGATACGCTTGCCGTTAGCGAAGCGGGCAGCGACTTAACGCCGAGCTCCTCGCAGATCATGTTTCTGAGCAATTCGCTGTTGAGAATGTACGGAAGTATTCTCGAATAGCGCTGCGCGACAGAGATGGAGAAAGTTGGCGCATCCGCCGAGCTCACGTTCAGCGCCGAAATGTTGAACACCGCCTGCGCCCTGTAC
>CADBGC010000006.1:0-40075 GCA_902794055.1 uncultured Eubacteriales bacterium
TGGAGCAGAGTCATTGCGGAGGTGTCGGTGGAGGTGCCGATGTAAACATCGAATGCCTCGGGGTATGCAACGTTCGCATTGGTCGCATAGAAGCTTACGCGAGCGGAGCCTGCGGGAAGGGTAACTGCGGGAGAGATCGCCCAGTTGTTGGCCTGGTAAGCGCCAACATAGTCAACGAAGGAGTAGGACATGATGAAGCCGTTGCCTTCGTGTGCGAACGGAGCGTAGTCGTAGCCGCCGGGGTTGTTGCTGGAATGTACCCAGTTGGTGTTGTCAACACCGTTGAAGATCCAGCCCTCGTTGCCGCTCTCGAAGTAGTAACCTGCAAGGAGAACTTCCTCGCCGGGCTCACCGGGAACGGGAGTTACGGGAACGGGAGTTGCGGGTGCGGGAGTAGCGGTAGAGGGAGCGGTAGTGGGATCAACGGGAGTGCTGCCGCCGCCGTTTACCTCGATGTAGTCCACGTTAGCGCGGAACATATCGGAGCAGTTGTAATGACGGATAGCCGCCTTGATGGTCTGGCCTTCGTAAGCGGACAGATTAACGGTGTACTGAGTGTCGCTGCCGGTGAGGGTGCAGCCGAAGATCTCGTTGGACCAGGTGCTGCCGCCGTCGGTGGAAACGAATACGCCAAGATATTCAGCCGCCCAGGAGGGATCCTGACCCTGTGCCCAGAAGGTGAGCTGGGTGCCGGTGAACTCGGGGGTTACCATCCAGTTGTCGGGAGTCAGAGCGCCAACATAGTTGATGTAGGACTCGGAAACCGCAAAGCCCTGGCCTTCATGGTAGCTCAGGCCATCGGTAGCGGGATATACCCACTGCCAGTTGTTGCCGTCGCCATCCTGATCGAGGAAGGTGAAGCCCTGAGCGATGGGATCCTGCTCGAAGTCCCAGATGATGCCGGTGCCGGGATCAACGGGAGCGGGAGTCGCAGTTGCGGGAGCCGGAGTCGCGGTCGCGGGAGCCGGAGTCGGAGTTGCGGGAGCCGGAGTCGGAGTCGCAGGAACCGGAGTCGCGGTCGCGGGAGCCGGAGTGGGGGTTTCCTCAGCGGGATTGCCTACGGTAACGGTAACACCGTTATCGGTATGCTCGATCGGAGTGTTGCTGCCGCCGATGGGCATGTTGAAGAACTCGAGAACAAGAACCTCAAGGTCATAGTTGCCGTCGGCCGCGCCTGCAAGAACGCGGAAGGTGACGGTGAAGATGACACCCTGCTCGGTGAAGCCGTTCGTGGGCATCATAACGCCGTAGCGCACTGAGCCGGGAACGGTGGTGTGGTCGAGAAGACCAAAGCCGCCGAGGCTCTGGATCTGAGCCATAACGGGACCGTTGGTGGTGCTGACTACTTCAAACACCTCGGGGTCGTAGTTAAACTGCAGATTCAGGCCGTGGGCCTCGTAGCTGCCGTTGACACTGACTACAGCGTCAAAGGTTTCGCCTGCTTCAACATTTTCGGGCGCTTCAGCAGAGAAGACGACCGCGTCGGCAGGGGTAGCACCGGGCTTGCCCTCGTCGCCGTGGGGCAAGGTTTGCGTCATGGCGAATGCGGGAAGAGCGAGGGAAAGAACCATCGCTACCGCAACTACCATTGCAAAAAATTTCTTCATGCGTAAATCTCCTTCCAAAGATTTTTTAAGTCTAATGCTCGGCTTTACAAGCTTCACCCTCGGATGAAGCCGGCAAAGCCGGCAGTAGCTTCGGATTGATTTTGCACGGAACGCGCTTTCTTCGTTATTACTCGGAACGCACATATCCATACGATAGCAGTATATCAGAAAGCCGTCAATTTTGCAATCGTTTTTTCGGATTTTCGAACAAAAAATTTTTACCAATTCGCCGAGTATGCACAATTGTTACTATATTAAAGAATTTTTTGCGCAGGGCTCCGCCGCTGCCATTTCCGCCCGTTTTCGGCTCGATTTGCCCCTTTTTCCATACGGATAAAGCAAAAAGCCGCCGATCTCTTCCGAGCATCGGCGGCAGGCTGTTTTTCTTCAGGCGGTATGTGTTTCTTCAATTGAGATATGCGGCGCTCGGCGCACCGCTCCGCCTCGTTTCGGCTATAGCGATATCAAAAGCCATCCATCAGTCCCATCGACCTGCGAAGGATCTGCACCGCATCCGCAACCGTAACGCTGCCGTTGCCGTCGATGTCGCCGTTTGTAAACGCCGCTCCTTCAAGCGAGATCAGCTCGAGCGAATGGCGCAGCGCAAGCACCGCATCCGCAATGGTAATGCTGCCGTTCAGATCGGTGTCGCCCAATACGCCCTGGGGCTGCTGCGGCGTGGTGCCGCCGAGCACGACCGAAAGATCGACCCGATCGGTGCTGCCGTCGAGCGTAACGGTGAAGGTGTACGTCCTTCCTGCCTCGAAGGTGTAGTCGTTTGCCCTGCCGTGCGCATTGCCGTAATTCGAAGGAATGTAGATCTTATCGCCGGGGGTCGGGTTCACGATGCACCAATCGTAGGTGCCCGCAGGAATCTCGATCGCGATGCTGTTTCTGACCACAACGTTCTGCGTGTTTAGCATTCCGTCCGCATTCTCGGGGATCTTGTATTCAAAAGCATCGTAGATGGAAGCAGGAGCGCTGCCGCCGCAGAACACCGAGCCGCTCGCGGGGATCTGAACTCCGTATGCGGTCGCATCGGCATCGAGGAGCATCTGATAGCCCGAGCCGTCGCCCCAATGATCCTCGGGAACGTTCAAAACTATCACTGCGGTGGTCGCGTTGGGGTCATAATAGCGGGTGGTGATCGTGGTGTCGCTGTAGATAGGCTTTCCCTCCTCGTAGTTCCATGTCAGGAAGGTGAAGCCGGGATGCGCGGGTGCCGCCGGGAATGTGGCGGGATCGAGCACGGTGCCGACGGGAACGCTGCGCACCTCCACGTTCTGCGCGCCCACGTTATCGTAGAAGGTAACGGTCACCTCCGCGGGAGTTACGTCCACGGGAAGATCGTTTTTGATGAAAAGGCCGGTTAGCTCCATGCCGGAAACGCCGATCCTGCCGAGCGGCTCCACGTCCATTGTGACGGGATCGATGCTGTACAGCCCCGTTTTTTCAACGTCGAAGGTCTGCGCCCAATAGATTTTGTTCGTTTCAAAATCGTAGGTCATGGACTGGATATATGCAAGCGCTGCGCCCGTTTCGCCGCGAAGCGTTGCAGCGCCGCTTGCAAGATCGAGCGTATAGAGCTTGGCGGAAGAGTCGTTCTCCTCGAGCAAGTATGCGGTGCCTTCAAGGTCGATCGCAAGAGTCATCGGCGAGTCGGAAAGCCCGCTTATAGTCGCGATCTCTGTAACGTAGCCCGTTGAAATATCAATGGAAACGAGCTTGGCCTGAGCATGCCCGCTGATGCCGTACATGGTTCCATCCGCATGGTTAAACGCCATCGCCATCATGCCCGGAGCATAGTTCGCGCCCGGGAAGCGCACCTCGTAGGTCTCGGCATCCATCACGAAGAAGCGCGTGTCCGTGCCGTTTGAATCGTAGATGAAGCCGTAGATATTGCCGCCCGCAAAGGCCGCCGCATAAACGGTGTGGTCGAAGGCATGGCGCGGAGTTACGACCGAAGGCTCGTCCGCAAAGAAGGAGACGAAATTGCCGTTCTGCACAGTATTATTGATATCGTACAGGCAGAAGCCGAACAGCTCCGCCGCTCCGCTCGAGGGCGTAACGGTTACGGCTGCATTGCCCGAGATCGAGGGATCGGAAACGCTCGTAACGGTCACGGTGGTAGTGCCTGCGCCAACGCCGAGCAGATTTCCGCTTGCATCAACCATGGCGATGCCCGCATCGGCGGTGGAGAAGGTAACGCTTTTATCGTATGCGTAATCGGGCAGAACGGTGTAGGAAACGCTCGTGCTTCTCCCCTGCTGTATCGTGATGGGCGAAACGCTTATCGAGCTCGGAGTGATGGGGCTGCCCGCATAAACGTTGTCGATCTTCGCGCAGTCGAAATCACTGTTCACACTCGAATCCTTCTTATAGGTGAATCTAAGCTCGTGGGTGCCCGCCGAAACGACCTGCTGATAATGCTCCCATGAGGAATGAGCCGCGCCCTTATGCAGGATCTTCGTGCCGTCGAGATAAACACGAAGGCCGTCCCAGTCCTGCTCGTCCGAGCCCTCGCCCATAGAGATCCAATCGAACTGGATAACGTCCCCCGCCTGTGCGGTGAAGCTCGTCCAAACCGATGAGGTGGAGCTTGCCGCGCCCGCGTTGCCGCTGATGGCGTAATCCTCCATCACCGTCCACGGATAATCCGCATCGGTCGAGAAGTCGAGCGTGTTGGGAATAAGGTTCAGCGCTTCGTTGAGGGAAGCCGCATCACGCGTGCCGATTTCGGCCTTTTCGCCGCCCACGGGAAGCGTGAGGCAGGTGAAGAGCATGAGTGCGGAGATGAGGATAGCGAATAGTTTTTTCATTTTTTGCTCCAAAAAGTTATTTTTGCTTTTATTTTTTGTTATTCAAAACCCGCCGCGCAAAAACACGCGGCGGGAAAAAGCTTAATTGAAATTGTTTATAAGCCCAAGGGCATAGCGAAGGATGGCAAGCGCATCCACAACAGTAACGCTGCCGTCTACGTCCACGTCCGCCTGCTCGAGCGCACGGCCGGTAAGCTCATGCAGCCCCGTTGCATGGCGCAGCGCAAGCACCGCATCCGCAACCGTAACGCTGCCGTTAAGGTCGGCATCGCCGAGAATGCCGCTCTCGTCAGGAGCAGCCGTGGTGTAGAGCGCGGTAAGCTCCATGCCGTCGCCGATAACGCCGAGATACTCAGCTTCGGCGGTTTCGGGATCGATGGTATAGATGCCGCTGGGCTGGGTGGGGTGGATGACCTGCGCCCAGTAGAGCTTGCCGGTGTGATGATCGTAGGTCATGGACTGCAGATAAGCGAGCGGAACGCCGGTCTCGCCAACGAGGGTGCATTCGGCGGTCTCAAGATCAACGCGATAGAAAAGCGCGTTCTCCCTGTCCATCGTAAGGCCGTAGCCAACGCCGTTTGCATCCACGGCGAAGGTCATCATGTTCGGCACGGTCAGCTCGCCAACATATTCGATATCGCCCGTTTCAAGATCGACGATGCCGAGATTTCTTACCTGAGTTTCGCCGCAAACGGCGTACATATTGCCGCGGGTATAGTCATACGCCATCGCAAAAACTCCGGGTGCGTGGCTGTTTTCGGAATTGGTGACCTGACGGCTTTCGTGATCCATCGTGAAGAAGTATCTGATCGGGTTTTGGTCGGTTCCGTCGAAATAATAGCCGTACACGGTGCCGTCGAGGTACGCGGCGGCGGCCACGTTGCTCGCCATGCTGTTGTAGCCGGTCACGATATCGGGCTCCGCATCGGTGAAGCTCACCCACTTCATATCGTTGCTCTGATCTGTGCCGAAATCATAGGTCGCAAAACCGTTGAGCTCCGCGATCGGCAGCGCCTCGGTAACGGTTACGGTAACGGTTTTTGTTACGCTCGGAACGGCAACACTTGCGATAGTGACGGTGGTGGTGCCTTCGGAGATGCCCTTCACGCGGCCGTTTTCGTTCACGGTCGCGACAGCGGGATCGGCGGAAGTGAATGTGACATCCTTATTGAAGGTGTTTTCGGGCAGAACCTCGTATTCGATCATGGCTCTGCGGCCTGCGGAAACCGTGATATTGGATGCAGTGATCTCGTTCGCCATTACGGGCTGCGCCACGAGCACGTTGTCCAGATACGCGCAGTCCTCGCCAACGCTGACATTCTCATCCTTTTTATAGGTGAACTCGACCTGATGGGTGCCGGGCGTAAGCGGGTAGGAATAGCTCATCCACTCGGTATGTGCGCCCCATTTGGACACAAGCGAGCCGTCGATATAGAAGTAAAGTCCGTCCCAAGCGTTCGAATCGCTGCCCTCGCCGGAGGAGAGGAAGTCAAAGCTGATTATATCGCCCTGCTGTGCGGTAACGGTGGTGCGCACAGTGGAGGACGAACTGTGAACGCCGTTGTTCGTGCTCTTTGCGGCATCGCCCGAAACGACCCAGGGATACTGGCCGTCGGTTGTGAAAACAAGGCTGCCGCCCGGGGCATTCAGCGCCTCGTTCAGATCGGCCGCATCGCGCACGGCTTCGCGCTCGGCAAGCGCAGGCACCGATGCAAGCGAAAGCAGCATCAGGATGGAAAGGGCGATTGCTATGATCTTTTTCATACGGTTCTCCTTCTGTTCAGTAATTATTTGCGTTTTCATACACGCTTTTATCAGTATACTAAACGGCGGCGGAATTTGCAATACGGTTTTAAGAATTATTCCGATTATTTGCTATATTATCCCCTAAAAAGACGGTTTGGGCGACCGATTCGCTTTTAAAAAGCCCAAGCAGAGATTCCCGCGCAGGTTCTTTAACTATTCACTAATAGCACAAAGCGCCCTCCCCCCGAAGGGAAAGGGCGCGATTCAGCTATTCAGCTATTGATCGATCGTATCTTACAGCTCGATGAGGCCGAGAGCCGCACGGAGGATGAGGATACAATCCTCGATGGTAACGTTGCCGTCCTGGTTCGCATCAGCCTGTGCAAGAGCGTCGCCGGTCAGGGTCTCAAGGCCCATGATGTGGCGCAGAGCAAGGATAGCGTCCGCGATGGTAACTTCGCCGTCGAGAGTGGTGTCACCGATAACGCCGGTGATAGGCTCGGAGCCGCCGGCCTCGCCGAAGAACTCGACCTGGTCTACCCAGATCTCGTATGCATCGTAGCAATGATCATGGAACGCAAGATAGATGGTCTGTCCGGCATAATCGGAGAGATCGATCTCGTACTGAGTCCAAGGATCATCATAGCCGCTGTTCGGGGAGATGTTGCTCTGAAGCAGAGTCATCGCGGAGGTATCAGCGGAGGTGCCGATATAAACATCGAATGCCTCGGGGTAGGCAACGTTCGCATTGGTTGCATAGAAGCTTACGCGAGCGGAGCCGGTGGGAAGGGTAACTGCGGGAGAGATCGCCCAGTTGTCAGCCTGGAAGGAACCGACATAGTCAACGAAGGAGTAGGACATGATGAAGCCGCTGCCCTCGTGTGCAAACGGAGCGTAATCATAACCGCCGGGGTTGTCGTTGGAATGCATCCAGTTGGTGTCCGCAGTGCCGTTGAAGGTCCAACCGTCGTTGCCGTCCTCGAAGTAGTAGCCGGCAACAAGAACTTCTTCACCGGGTTCGGGAGTGACAGGTTCGGGAGTTACAGGGGGCTCGGTGGGATCGGGGGGGGGGTATCCACGGGGGTGCCGCCCTCGGTTACCTCGAGGTTGACCTGGTCGTTCTGACCGCCGATGGTTACGGTGAAGGTGTAGGTGTTGCCGCCCTCGAACTCGAAGTCGTCATAACGGCCGGGGATGTTACCGTTGCTGGAAGCGATCCAGATACGGTCGCCGGGAGTCGGGTTGGTGATACACCAGTCATAGGTGCCTGCGGGGATCTCGATAGCGATCTCGCCGGTAACGATGATGTTCTGAGTGGTGCAGGAGCCGTCCGCATTTACGGGGATCTTGTACTCGAACTGATCGTAGGTGCCTGCGGGAGCATCGCCGGAGGAGGTAAGACCGCCGGACTCGGGGATGATCGTGCCGTAAGCGGTCGCATCGGCATCGAGGAGCATCTGATAGCCGGAGCCATCGCCCCAAACGTCCTGAGGAACGCTGAGAACTACGGTAGCGGTGGTGGCGTTGGGATCGCGATACTTCGCCTTAACGGTGAGGTCGCTCCAAACGGCTGCGCCGTTGTAATCCCAACCGGTGAACTCATAACCCTCATGGGTGGGAGGAGTGGGGAAGGTGCTCTCATCGAGAACGGTACCGGCCTCAACGAGCTGGGTGCCGAGAACGGAGTTGTCGAGACCGTCAACGAAGGTAACGGTTACGTCGGGAACTTCGATAGGATCGATGGAGAGGTCGTTCTTGATGTACATGGAAACGACTTCAACGCCGCCGGGGCCGATAGCGCCGAGGCTCTCGGCTGCCGCGGTCTGGGGGTTGATGGCATAGAGGCCATGGTTGCTCGCGTCAAGGAACTGTGCCCAGTAGATGGAATCGGTGGCGAAGTCATAGGTCATTGCCTGAACGTAGCTGTTGGAAATGCCGGTGTTGCCGATGAGGGCGCCGCTGCCGTTGGTGAGGTCGAGCGCATAGAGGCCGCCGTCACTGCTCATGGTGTAAGCATTGCCCTGCTGGTCGATCGCGAGAAGGTAAACAGCATTGGGTACGTCTACCGCAGCGATAGCGGTGGGAACGCCGGTTGCAAGATCAACGGAAACGAGACCTGCATCGATGCTGAGACCGTACATGGTCTGGTTCGCATGGTTGTATGCCATACCGATGACGCCGCCGACAGCATTCGCATTGTTGCCGGGATAGCTTACGGAGTAGGTGTTGGCATCCATGATGTAGAACTTATGATCCGCACCGTTGGAGTCGTAGATGTAGCCGTAAACGTTGCCGCCTGCGAATGCGCCTGCCCAAGCCTGCTGGCCGAGGGGAGCGAGAACGCTAACGGTGGAGGGATCGTAATCTGCGAAGCCGATCCAGTTGTCGGCAAGACCGGAGGAAGCGAGAGCATAGGTCGCATAGCCCTCGAGGTTGACGGCGGGAAGAGCCTCGGTTACGGTGATGGTAGCAGTGCCGGAAACGGTGGGAACCGCGGCGCTGGTAACGGTGATGGTGGTGGTGCCCTCGGCAACGCCGGTCACAACGCCCGCGGCGTTAACGGTCGCGATAGCGGCATCGGCGGTGGAGAAGGTAACGCTCTTGTCGTAAGCCGCAGCGGGAAGAACCTCGTAGGATACGCGAGCGGTACGGCCGGCGGGAACGGTAACGGGATCAACGTTGATGGACTCAGCCATGACGGGCTGGCCAACGTAAACGTTGTCTACCATGAAGTAGTCGCCGTTGGGGTTGACGCTGCTGTCCTTGGTGTAGGACCAGGTCAGAGTGTGGGAACCGGCGGAAAGCTCGGTCGCGTAGGTTTCCCAATCAACGTTGTCGTAAGCGCCCTGGGTGAACATAACGCTGCCGTCGATCGCGAAGTCGCAGTGATCCCAGTAGGTGCTGGAGCCTTCGCCCCATGCCTTGAAATCAAACTGAACGATATCGCCTGCCGCCGCGGTAACGGTGGTGCTGACCTCGGAGGTGGAGCTCGCAACGCCTTCGTTGCTGCTCTTAGCCGCATCGCCTTCAACTACCCAAGGATACTGTCCCTCGGAGGTGAAAACGAGATTGCCGCCCGGAACGTTCAGCGCCTCGTCGAGGTTGGCTGCGTCGCGGGTGGATTCACGGGGCATAGCCATCGCCGCGGTGGACGGGGTAGCCGTGCGGGACTCTGCGATCGCGGGAACGGTTACAAGGGAAAGAACCATTGCGATTGCGATCACGATTGCGAAGATTTTCTTCATGTGTGAATCTCCTTCCAAAGATTTTTTTAAGTCTAAAACCGCGTCCGGCTCTAAGCTCGGAAGCCCGGAACCGTGGGCCGCAGTATTAGCTTCGATGAAATATGCGCACGGGAAAGCCATTCCATAATGCGTATCACTATTATATCAGAATGTTGCCGAAAATGTAAGGGGGTTTATGCAATTTTTGAAACATAGCATTCCGTTAGCTACTCGTCTAATTTGCTTTGATTTAAACTGTTTTTTAAACTATGTATTGCCTATTTGTTATATATTATTTATTCCGACACCTTTTTTGGCCGTTTATCGCGCCGAATTGCCCCTCAATCCAAAGGGGTGTTTAAAAACCTATCGAATATGGGCGCGAGCTTTTCCGGCTCTCCGCTGGTCGTGAATACGACTTTTCCGCAGCCTCCGGGATTCAAAAGCCCGTTTCGCTCGAGCACCCTTCCAAGCTGGCGCGCCGTGGCGCGGTTGCCGTCAAACAGCCTGCACTCGCCCTTGAAATGGCGCAGGAAATACTCGCGGATCGCTTCGCCCGCGAAAACGTAATGAGTGCAGCCGAGCACGATCGCATCCGCCGTTTCGCCGAAATAGGGCTCAAGGTACTCGTTGAGGATGTCGTCATACGCGCCAATCTCGGTTTCGCCGCGCTCCACCCTTGCAACCATGCCGCTTAGGCCGATATTGATAACGCGGGAAGGATCGGGCATGCGCTCCAAAAGGGCGCGGTAGCGGGCAAGCCGCGTGGTCGCCGCCGTTGCAAGCATAAACACCTTGCCCTCCCCCGCTCTTTCGCAGGCGGGCTTGATCGCGGGCTCGATGCTGACCACCGGCACGGCGAGCTTTCTTCTTAATATGTTTATGGATGCGCTCGTTGCGGTGTTGCAGGCGAGCACCAGCGCCTTTACGCCGTGCTCAACGAGATAATCCGCCGCTGCCGAGGTGAGCGAAAGGATCTCCTCCTCGGTTCTGTCGCCGTAGGGGGCGTTTTTATTGTCGCCATAAAATATGAAGTTTTCCTTCGGCAGAAGCAGGCGCGCATCCCGAAGGAGGCTCACTCCGCCCATGCCCGAATCGAAGATGCCGATAGGTCTTTTGTCCATCTTTTGCTCCGTTGCGGTGGGGTATCTGTCTAATTATAAATGGTGAACGGCGGATCGCGAACAGCCGAGATCTATCTTACGAAGGTATCCCTTCATTATTCAAGTTCACTCAGCATATACGTCGACTCCTCGCTTTCCGAGGAAGCGAGCAGCGCCAAAGCCCGCGCATAATGCTTTTCGATCTCTTCGAGAAACAGCGCCAGAGCGAGCATATCCGCCGCGCCGCCGCAGCTTATGTTTCTTTCGATCAGCTCCGCATCGAACTCAAGAAGCGCCGCGTTGAACTCGGCGGGCTCAAGGCGCATGGCGAGCGTGGAAAGCTCCGAAGCGCGTTTTTTCACGAACGCCGCGCCCTCTTCTCCCCCGCGCTTGAGGGCGTTGTTGTCGTCCATCACCGCCATAACGCGGGTAAGCGCATACGCCCACGCGAGCTCCGAGCCGCCCTGACCGTGTCTATTATAATACTCCCCTTTGGCGGCTTTTGCAAGCATCGCGAGCGGAAAACCCTGCTGTGCCTGCTGAACGGGGCCGTCCACGCCGTATTTTTCGCGCATTTTCGCGCCGTTGGAGGTGGCTGCGCTGTTGTCGCCGAGCGAGCGGGCAAGCTCCGCCGCCGTGCGCACGAGGCTGTCGGCAAGATTGTATCCATTCGGCAGCTTGCCGCGAAGCCCGCATTCATCCGCCGCAAATATGCCGCTTGCGATATCGTGCGCCGCCGCGCTTGCGAGCAGCCCGAGCGAATAG
Organism: uncultured Eubacteriales bacterium; assembly: GCA_902794055.1. Classification (GTDB taxonomy): domain Bacteria; phylum Bacillota; class Clostridia; order Christensenellales; family CAG-138; genus PeH17. The sequence continues at coordinate 11,265 of CADBGC010000006.1, forward strand.
ATCGCGCCGCGATGGGTGTTCACTCCGCCCGTAGCATCGAGCATGGCCTTTTCGGCATCGATGCCGATGCTTCTCAGGCTGCTGAAGAATTCCTTTGCCGAAGCATCGTTTTTTTCACCGCAGCAGTATTGTATCGTGCTTGCCGCAATGCGCTCGTAATACATTTCCAGGCTTTCGGCGCTGCGTTCAAAAAGCTCAGCGTCCATGTCCGTGTTGGCACCGCTGTTGTTTTCATCCACAAGCCCGGGCTTGGGCGTTATATGCACCTCCGAATAAAGCGCATTTTTCGCAAGCAGCCCAATTTTCCGTGCAAGCCAATATGAAAGCATCCTCTGCACGGCCTTTTGCAGCTCCTCCACCGTGTGGGCGCGGCTTCGGGCGCAAAGCGATGCGTTTTTCGCGCAGATAAAGCATTTTCGAGGTTCGCTCCTTCCGAGCTTTTCGCCGTTTTTCGCGATAACGTCCATATCAAAGAGCCTGCCCGCGGGATGCTGCTCCTCTATCTCCATGCATATTCGCTTGAGTTTTTCGGGGCTCATATCGAGCGCGATAAGCGCCTCTATGCCCGTGTTTTCATTTATAAAGCGCAGCTCCGCGCCGCTCCCATCCCTCGCTTCGAGCATCTTGCCGATGCCCGCACTCATCATCAGATGGAGCACCGCATCCAAAAACGCCGCATCGATAAGCCCGCTGCGCTTGTTCGGCCCTGCGATATTCATGCCGATGCACACCACGCAGCGGTTTTCCCCGCCGCGCTCGAGCATTTCCCGCTGCTCCCAAACGCGCCTTTCGCGCCTTGCCGCCATCTGCTCCACGCTTGCGGGAGCGAAGATGTATTCCTTTTTTTCGCTGTCTTTTTTCATTCGAATAGTATTCCGTGCCCCTTCTTCCGAGCACCGTTTAAACAAAGCGGCTCTCCTTGAAGAAAAGGAGCGCCGCCGTTTTTTTCATTCGGGAAGCTTCGCTCAGTTCGTTCTGCCGATGAGCCTGTTTGTGCCGTCCTCAAAAACGATGATGGTATAACCCGTTCCTGCGGAGATCGCCGCCGCGCCGCCGAACCTGCTTACGCCGCATTCGCCGTCGTCGTTCTTTCCGCAAGCGAGCAGCGTTCCGTCCGCCTTGAGGGCAACGGTGTGGTAAGCGCCCGCCGAAACAAAGACCACGTCGGTCCAGGAGGAAACTTCGCACTGGCCATAGGTATTGTCGCCGCAGGCTGCAACCGTTCCATCCTCCCTGAGGCCGACCGCATGCCTGTTGCCTGCGGAGATCTGCTTAATGTTTTCCCAGGAGGATACGTCGCACTGGCCGGAGCCGTTCGCTCCCGAGGCGACCGCTCTGCCGTTTTGCATAACGCCATAGCAGGAATCCATGCCGGATGCGATATAAACGATCTCACGCCAGGATGCCGTATTGTTTGCGCCATCGGCGATCGAGCCCGTGAACACCACGGTGCCGTCGGCTCTCAGACCCATTGAATGGGCAGCGCCGCATGAAACCATTACTATCTGATCCCAGGAGGATACGTTCGTGCAGTCATCGGTATTTCTGCCTGCGCTGTGCACTCTGCCGTCTTTGCCCACGGCAAGAATAAACGGGGTTTTGCCAACGGAGATCTGCTTAATATCCGTCCAATTCGGTTCGCCCGTCACCCAGGCATCGCCATACAGCTTGACCGTGCCGTCCAGATCGAGCATCGCATAAGCGTTTTCGGAGCCGGCATTCGGCATCCTGCTGATCAGCTCAACTATAGCAGCCGTCATATCCCTGCTGTTTTTATAATCGCCGAGCTTTCTGAAAATACTGTAGGCAGCGAAGACCTCGCCGTTTGCATAGAGCTGCTCCGCCCTCGCGTACTGCGCTTCGGCATCCTGCAGCTCGGGCACGTATCCGCTCATATTGAAGCATTTTTCGGCAACCGAGGTCATTCCTCTTTCCAGCGCGGCAATGCCGGTCTGCGTCCATTCCGAAGCGATGCTTTCATCCAACGCCGCCAGCTTATCCTCTGCGGTAAATCGCCTTGCCGCATTGAAGAGCGAGTTTGCAGAGTCAAGATCGAATACCGCAAGCGCAGCCTTACCCTTGTTCATAAGAAGCTCGATAGCCCTCGGCATCGCCTTTTCGCTGCATAAGCCGAGCCTCTCCACCGCTCGCGATATGCTCGATGCGTTCACTCCCGCAGCAAGCGCCGCGCTTGCCGCGTTGATTCTGATATCGTCTATCCTATCCGAGTTTCCGTCCGCATTCGAAACGCACTCCAAATACGCCTCACCGCGGGAGATCATATCGTTTTCAAACGCATTTTCCGCAAGGCGGAGATAGCAGTCATCCATCCTTGCAATGTCCTCCGCGTTTGAGCCCGCCTTCATATAGCAAGCCGAAGCAAGATCGAAATTACCCTCATTATAGGCATTATCGCCCGCAAGCTTCCATGCCTGCTTTGAGACCTTAACGGAGTCGGAATACTTCGGTATGGATTCAAGCTTCAGCGCGGCCTGAACGTAGTTTCCGCTGTTATACAGGTTTCTTGCCTGCGCATAGGTTTCCGCGGGCTCCACCACCCTGGGGTAAACGTATTCAACATATGCATAAGCTGCTCCGACCGCAAGCACGGCAAGCACTATTGCGATTATTATGCTCTTTTTTCTTAACATATTCGCTGCTCCTTTATCAAACGGTTTCGTCCGTCATTGCGCCGCGATCGGTGCTTCCGTATTCGCGCGCTTCCTTGCTCGGCACGACCATATCCTTTATTATATCATAAGTTGAGGCCGGAACAAACCTTTTTATCAAATTTATATCGCCGTTTTTCATCGCTTCGCGCACTTTGCTCGCGCTGATGCCGCCCTTGCGCTCTATTTCTATGACCTCTATGCCGAATTTCGGCAGTATCCGCTTCATGGCCTCGTTGTATGCGCCCGTTACCTCGCAGTAGGGCTCGGTGCCCACAAAGCGCCTTGTTATTTCAAGCGCAGGCGCTATTCTTTTCCCAAATAATGTAAGATCAAGTTCAACGTTCACGTCCTTCGCCTTCGCCATATCCTTTATAAAATAGGTTGGGAAGGTGGAATGCGAGATCATATAGTCCCCGCTTTGATGAAGAATAAGATTTTTTATATGCGCCGTGCCTTTTTTTACCATTTCATAGCGCAGGCTGAAAGGAAACTCGGACGCATCCTCGCTGACCACGAAAACGTGCAGCGTGTCCACGAGCGCAGCCGCGGTCTCCATCAAGTACTGATGCCCGAGCGTGAAGGGGTTGCAGTTCGCCACGATCGCGCCCTGCACTCCCTCGCCCTTTTCGAGCGAATCGAGATAATCCGAAAGCCCTCTGCGGCTGTTTTCCATATAGACCGCGCCGTTTACCTCGGCGAGCGGGAAGAAGCCGAGGCTTCGGAACATGTATTCGTTCTGCGGCTTGGTGAAAAGAAAGAGCTTCTTTCTTCCCATCATATAGGCGCGCGAAACGAGGCGCGAAACTATCGCCGCCGCGCCGCCCTCGCCCTGAAGGCTGTCGTCCACCGCGATGTATTTGAGCACGCTGCCGCACAGAGAGCCCGTTCCGAGCATTTCGCCGTCCTCATCCGTCAAAAAAACGGTGTGTTCAGCGCCGCCCTCGTATCTAAGCCCCATCTTTTCAAGGAACCTATTTAATTTTTCAAGCTGCGGGCCGTATAGACCCGCAGCTTCCGAAATGATAAAACTCAATTAAAGCTTTCCTTTCGCTTTCTCCGTCAGTCCTCTTTGATCTGGCGGATAACGTCGATAACGGTGTTGTTTCTATACATCAGAACGCCAACGATGCGGTCGGTGTACTGGATGGGCTCGGGCTTGCCGACCACCTTCTCCGCGCGCTCCTTGAGCTTTTCGATCGTGGTAACGGGCAGACCCGCAGCGATCAGCTTCTCCTTGAGCTCGGGACGGTTCGGGTTCACCGCAACGCCCTGATCGGTAACGAGCACGTCGATGGTGCTGCCGGGGGTGCAGATGGTGTTTACCCTCTCGCAAACGGTGGGGATCCTGCCGCGGAGCAAGGGAGCGGTAACAACCGTGAGGCTCGCGCCCGCAGCGGTGTCGGGATGGCCGCCGACCGCGCCCCTGATAACGCCGTCCGAACCGGTCATGACATTAACGTTGAAGTCAACGTCGATTTCAAGAGCGGAAAGGATAACGAAATCAAGCTGATTGACCGCCGCGCCCTTGTTTACGTAGCTTGCGTAGTAGGAAGCATCGATCTGCTGATGGAAACGGTTGTTCTTGAGGGAGTTCGCCGCGATAAGGTCGAAGGACTGAACGTCCAGAATCTTCTTAACGAGACCTTCTTCGTGCATCTGAACGATCTGGCCGGTGATGCCGCCGAGTGCGAAACGGCACTTGATGTCCTTTGCGATCATCTTGTCGCGAAGGAATCTCGCGGTGGCAAGGCTCGCGCCGCCGGAACCCATCTGCATCGAGAAATTATCCTCGAAATAGCCGCTCGCTTCGATAACTTCGGCTGCGGTCTTTGCGATAAGCAGCTCCTTGGGGTTCTTGGTGTAGCGGGTCGCGCCGCTCATGATGCCCTTGGGGTCGCCGATATTATCTACCACGACCACCCAGTCAACGCGGGACTCGGCGATGCCGAAGGGCGCGTTGGGGAAGTTTACGAGATGATCGGTGATGATGATGCAGGTGTCCGCATGCTGCGCATCGAGCTTTGCGTAGCCGAGGGAGCCGCAGCAGGAGGAGTTTTCGTCATCGCGGTTGTAGCCGTTCGCGTTGCCGTAGGGGTCGCAGGAGGGTGCGCCGAGGAACGCAACGTCGATATGCAGCTCGCCCGTTTCGATGGCCGCCGCCCTTCCGCCGTGGGAGCGGAAGATGATCGGGAAATCCATGAGGCCCCTGGAGATCTCCTCGGCAAGCTTGCCGCGCAGACCGCTGGTTTCGATATGGGTGATAACGCCGTTCTTGATGTGCTCGATGAGCGGCCAATGGCAGTCGGTGAGGCTCGATGCGGCAAGGGTCAGGTTCTTGATGCCCATCTTGGCGATCTCGTCGATGACCATATTCACAACGTAGTCGCCGTTTCTGAAATGATGGTGGAAGGAGATCGTCATGCCGTCCTTGAGACCGGAACGCTTGATGGCTTCCTCGATGGAGGGAAGCACCTTCTTGCTGTTCTTCTGCCTTTCGTCGAAGCGAACGGTGCTCTTGGGCTCGCAATCCTTGGGATCATACTCGCCGTGGAAAGCGGAAACTTCGTTTATATGCGGTATTTTCTTAACGTCCATTTTATTATACCTCCTCAACGGGCATGGCCTTGCTTCTCTCGTAGAGCTCAAGCAGATACTGCGCCCTTGCCACAACGGGCTTGTCGATCATCTTGCCGTTCAGGCTCGCAACGCCGGAGCCCCTTGCGTTCGCCTCGGCGATCGCATCCATGATGGCCATGGCCTTCTTGAGATCGCGCTCGCTGGGGGTGAACACCGAATGGAGCGGAGCGACCTGGCGGGGGTTGATGATGGACTTGCCGTCGAAGCCCATCTTGCGGATAAGCGTTGCTTCGGCGAGGAAGCCCTCTTCGTTATTAACGTCCGAATAAACGGTATCAAGAGCCATGATGCCTGCGGCCTTCGCGGCGTTCACGATCATGCCGCGCGCGAACATAAGCTCAACGCCCTCGGGGGAGCGGGTGGTCTTGAGGTCGGTAACGTAGTCCTCTGCGCCAAGCGCGATACCGATGAGGCGCTTGGAGGAGAAAGCGATCTCCTTTGCGTTCAAAACGCCGATAGCGCTCTCGATAGCCGCCATCATGCCAGTGGAGCCAACGGGGATACCCGCTTCACGCTCGATGCGCTCGATCTCCCTTTCGCAGTCGATAACGTCCTGCGCGGTCTCGGTCTTGGGAAGGCGGATAACGTCCGGACGAGCGCGAACGATCGCCTCAAGGTCCATGATGCCGATGCCGCTGGAAAGATCGTTTATGCGAACTACCAGCTCCTTCTTGCCGTAGTTGAGCGTGGTGAGCGCCTTATAAACAAGAAAGCGAGCCGTATCCTTTTCGGTTATGGCAACGCTGTCCTCTAAATCAAACATAATGGAATCCGAGCCGTAGATATGCGCATCACGGATCATGCCCGGGTTGTTTCCCGGAACGAAAAGCATACTTCTTCTAAGTCTTTCGCTCATTTTGCTTTTACCTCTTTGAACACGTAGTCGGTGCTCTCGGCGGCGCGGTAGGCGGCAGCCAGGGTACGCGCGGCAACGGTGCAGTCAAGCGCGCCCTTATCCACTGCGGTGACCTTCGCGGCCTTAACGCCGAGCTCGTCGAGCGTTTCGCGGATGACCTTTTCGATCTGCTTGCCGAACTGCTGCATAACGTCGCTTTCAAGGGAAAGCTCGATGCCGTCGTTCGCCTTCGGCTCTATGGTAACGATGATGTCGCTCGACTCCATCGTGCCCGCAACGCCGGTAGTGATGATGTTCATAATGACCTCCAAAGCGTTTTGTGGTTATTGTTTTATGCCGTGCGAACAAGGTTTTTCCCTGCCGCACGCACCAAATGATATTTTATACCTTTTTCTTATGTTTTTCAACCCCCGAAAAGGACGTATTTTCAATATAGTGCGTAATATAAGGCTTTGCGGCGGGTGAATAGCGAGTTTAACGGGAATTGAAAGCGGGGTTCGTTTCCGCTTTCATAGTTTTTTATTGCTCTGCTCCCAAAACCGTAGTTATTTTTCGCGATTTTGCCGAAAGAACAGAGCCTGCATGTTTACAAATCGGGCAGCATTCTGTATAATGTATTTTATACAGTGTAAATTTCCGGCCTACTGTATAATCAATTCAAATTTGCTTGCCGGGGCAACAAGGAGATTTTTATGAGCGCTACTCGAGCGGCAAAACACGGTGCGGTTCTTGTAATGGTCGCACTACTTCTCTTTTCATTTGCATGCACTCCCAATAATACGGGATTCATCCGTGTCAACTCCTACGACGACGTAAAGCGAGCCTTCCAAGGCAAGGATCATTTCATCTTTCCGGATATTTCGGTATTTGATTATGAAGACTCCGGCGTTAGTTACGAGATTGTTCGGAAGGATCCTCTGGACAATGATTCGCCTTTTATTGAGTATTCGGTCTACGGAGACAGTCTTCTAAACGAAATTAAGATCCAATTCTCTGTCGTCGGCTATGAAGGGCAGCTTGACAGCTTGAGAACCGATGTGGAATCGGTGACCTATAACGGGGTGAATATCTCTCGCCTTCGCATGGATAAACGTAATACAAATGCGTTGTATGGCGACGGTTTTGTAGCATATATCGACGGGTGCGAGTATACTGTCAGAGGAACATGCTTCAACACTCCATCTGACGAAAGCCAATTCAAAGAGATAAGTGATGCAATAACGGATATAACCTATTCCGTTATTTGCAGCATTATCGATGAAGAACAAAACAATTGAACCCTGATTTAAAGGGAGTTGCTGTATTAGGTTGTGTAGGATATAATATTGGTCTCACATAATTCCAAATGTCATGGACTAAGTAAAAGATTGAGGTATCCAGACGGATATCTCAATTTCTTTTTGGCGCGGAATATCGGTGGTGATGGGTATAGCGACATGTTCTATAAATAGAGCATTGTACTCGTTTCTATTGCCTTCCGGCTGTTAAATCAGCATATAAAGCACGGTTGTAAGCTGCGCGGCTTGGCGGCCGCGATCCGTAAAGCCGTTCTTTCAAAAAATACAGGAATCCCGAAGCAGCCTGAGCATTTCGGGATTCCTATTTGTTCACATTTATTGCAAACACACGATGAAAACGCCTTTCGGCGTTTTCAAAAAGCTTGTTTTAAATTTTCATTGTGGGCTTTGGTCATGCTTTATATCACAAGCCGAAAGCCCTGCCGCGCTTACGCAAGCTGCATGGCTCTTCTTAGTATACTGAGCGCATCCGCAACGGCGATAGTGCCGGAGCCGTCCATATCGGCGGCGTTCACGTTGATGCTCGAAGCATCAAGCAGACCCATCGCAACGCGAAGTGTCATAAGCGCATCGGCAACGTTCACCGTGCCGTTTCCGTCCGCATCGCCCGCTATCGGAGCGGGAACTCCGCCCTCAAAGAGCGAGCCCACGTAGAGCCTGCCCTCGCCGCCCTGCGTGTAGCCGTCGTCCACGGCGTTCTGCTTGAGCAGCTCCATTATCTCATCGGGCGTAAGCTCGGGATCGTAGGTCTTTATCATCGCGCAGCAGGCGACCGCATGGGGCGCAGCGAAGCTCGTTCCGCTGTCGGTACTATAGCCGCCCGTATAGGTAGTGCTGTAGATATCCACGCCGGGGCCGGTAACGTCCACCGCCGGTCCGTAGTTCGAGTACTCCCAGAAATTGTGGTTTACGTCGTGCGCCGCGACCACGAGGCCTCTTTCAACGTCCTGCGGGGTGAAGCTGCCCGCGTTCTGGCTCCAGTTGCCCGCCGCAACGCAGCAAACGCTGCCCGCGTCGGTCGCCGCATTTATCGCCTCGTAGTAGAGAGCGTTGGCAGCAGGGTTATACTCGATGAGGCTGAGATTCATCGCGGCACACCCGCGCTGATGGGCGTACTCTATCGCATTCACCACGTCCGCAACGTAGAAATAACCGTTGTCCGCAACGACTTTGAGCGGCATTACCTTAACGTTTGAAAGCACGCCGTCGATCACAACGCCGGCGCAGAAGGTGCCGTGGCCGAACGCATCCGAAGTGTTATTGTTGTTGTTCACGAAGTTATAGCCCGAAACCATGCGCCCCGCGAAGAACGGGTGATTTGCGTTCAGACCCGAATCGCAAACGGCGACCACGATCTCCGGAAGCGCTTCCTCGCTGCCGTATTTTGCGAGCACCTTGTCGAACAGCAGGCTCATGCCCGTCTGATCGTCGCCGTAGCCCCAGGAATTGAAGCTCTCGCCCGTGAAAGGTGCGGCGCCGCGCGCACCGAATTCAACGCGGCTGCGCACGTCCGGCACGGCATAGGTCGTTTTGGGATCGGCGGCAAAGCGCTCGGCTGCTGCCTTCGCCTCGGCGGGGCTTGCGTACTGGAGCACCACCCTGCCGCTCGGGCTGACGGCGTGATCGATCGCGGCTTTCGTGTCAATTTCGCCGCTTGAGCGAACGATCAGCCTTGCGGAGGCGTACACATCGCCCTCGTCGGCCTTTACGTTCAGCCTTGAGTAGAGAGCGCGCATCTCACCGAGCCTCTCGCTGAAGGCAAGAAGCTGCTCGGTCATGTCGACATTGTTTTCCGGCGCTTCAAGCCTTACAGTTGCTCCAAGCGAAGCCACCGGAAGCGCGATAAGGATAAGCGCGAGAACGAGTGCCAAAGTTTTCTTCATTTCTTTTGTCCTTTCTTGATTTAAAATGATATCATATAGAATAATATCATAAATAACCATCCGTGTCAATCAAAATCGGCGCGGAAGCAGATCGACTGCCTTCGCGCCGATTCGGCAGTTTAACAGACCTTTTCTCTGTTATGGCCAAAGAGTCTCCGTTTCTTTGGTGGCTTCGTTTCCGTACGATACCAGCCTTCCAAAAAAGCCTATCGCTTCCACACCGTCATCGTCAATGAAAAAGTAGTAACCTACCATGCCGCTTCCTCCCACGGCATCCGGCGCGCCCGCGATCTCAAGGAAACGCTTGGCGATATATCCAATTGCATCCTCCTCCGTCCCCGTCAAGATCTTGGCTTCTTCGCATATTGCGCGCGCCTGCTCGAGGGTGAGGTGCGGCAAGTTCTCTTCTATCTCGCCCATTATCTCGCGTATCTGCCGAGTGTATTCATATACGCCATCTCCCCAAGGCTTTTTTATGTTCTCAAGCCTTTTGCGCTGTTCGGGCGTGGCATAATAATAGGCTCGTTCATAGTGGGACATATTATCAACGGATTTGGTTGGTTCGGGTGTTGCCTGTTCGGCATAGATCGCCCGCTTTTCCTCCTGTATCCTGTAAAACAGGTAATCATAGATTGTTGAAAAACCCAGCTCATCCATTTTCGCGGATATCTCGGCTTCGCCGTCCTCGGCATAAAGCGCATCGATCAGATCGGAATACGAATAGTCGTCTACGGAAGCGAAGCATTCCTTTCTCAAGCGATCCCATAAGCCGAGTTCGGTCGGCTCGGGCGTTTGTGCTGCTTTAACGGCATCCGTATGCATTGTGGATATGGGCTCGGGGGCAGGCGTGGTATTAGGCCCTGCGCAGGCTGTCGCAGTCAGAATTAAGCAGAGCGCAAGCGCAAGAAGAAACGTTAGCTTGTTTTTCACGGCGAGATCCTCCCCTCTATATTATTAAGGAAGCGCCATTTGGCGTTTCCTTAATAATATCGTTTTTACTTGTGATAAGCTTTGTTTACAGCGTCATGCCGTTTGTAAGATCCTCCACGATAAGCTCTATCGCCTTATCAAATTCGGGGTTATGGTTCTTTTCCGCATCGTAGGGCTCGGCTCTTCTGCCGCCGTTCGCCTTGCGGCGATCCTCAAGGAACTTCTTTGCAACCTGCGGGAACAGCGCATAGGAGAGAACGTCCTCATCGCTCTCGGCAAGATCGCCGATCTCGGCGCGGAGCTTGTCGAGCTCGGGCTCGAGCAGGTCGGCAGGTCGGCAGGTGATGACCGTGTCATCGCCGATCGCCTTCTTGCGAACTTCCTTATTCACCTTGCCGGGCAGACGGCCGTATTCGCCGCGAAGCACCGCCTTGGATTCCTTGGTGAACATCTTGTATCTTTCGCCCGAAAGCACGTTCAGAACCGCCTGACTTCCAACAATCTGGCTCGTGGGGGTAACGAGGGGCGGATAGCCGAAGTCCTCGCGCACGCGCGGAACCTCCGCAAGCACCTCGTAGTACTTATCCTCGGCATTCGCCTGCTTGAGCTGGGAGATGAGGTTTGAGAGCATTCCGCCGGGAACCTGATACATGAGGGTGTTGGTATCGACAGAAAGCACCTTGGGATCGAGGAAGCCGTCGCTCTGAAGCCTTGCGGCGACCTTGCGGAAATGCTTCGCCGCCTCGCTCAGCTTGGCAAGATCAAGGCCGGTGTCGTATTTAGTGCCCTGAAGCGTTGCAACAAGGCTCTCGGTCGCGGGCTGCGCGGTGCCGTTTCCAAGGGGCGAAAGCGCGGTATCGACTATATCCACGCCCGCCATCGCCGCCATGAGCAGCGTCATATCGCCGGTGCCGGTGGTGTTGTGCGTATGAAGATGGATGGGAACCTTGATCTCCTTCTTGAGCCTGGTTACAAGGTTGAACGCCGGCATCGGAAGAAGCAGGTTCGCCATGTCCTTGATGCAGATGGAGTCCGCGCCCATCTGAACGAGCTCCTTTGCGAGCTTCACGAAATAGTCGTCGTTATGCACGGGGCTGATCGTGTAGCTGATCGCGGGCTCGCAGTGACCGCCGTATTTCTTGGTGAATTTGATAGCGGATTCGAGGTTGCGAACGTCGTTCAGCGCATCGAAGATGCGGATAACGTCGATGCCGTTCTCGATCGCCTTGCGGCAGAACTGCTCCACAACGTCGTCGGCATAATGCTTATAGCCGAGGATGTTCTGACCCCTGAAAAGCATCTGAAGGCGGGTCTTGGGAAGCGCCCTCTTGAGCTTTCTGAGCCTATCCCACGGATCCTCGTTCAAAAAGCGCAGGCAGCTGTCGAAGGTTGCGCCGCCCCAGCATTCGAGCGACCAATAGCCCATGCTGTCCAGAATTTCGCAGGCGGGGAGCATCTCCTCGGTCTTCATTCTGGTTGCCGCCTGGGACTGATGCGCATCGCGCAGTATGGTATCTGTAATATAAAGCTTGCCCATAATATTTCCTTTCCGAATTTTTAAGATATGACTGCGGAAAACTCCGCGTATTTTTTACCTGAACAGCGAGAGGAACACGCCCGCCGCGATAGCAGAGCCGATAACGCCCGCAACGTTCGGACCCATGGCGTGCATGAGCAGGAAGTTGCCGGGGTTCTCCTTCTGACCCACGACCTGCGAAACGCGCGCCGCCATAGGCACCGCCGAAACGCCCGCCGAGCCGATGAGGGGGTTGATCTTGCCGCCGGTGATGAGGTTCATAAGCTTTGCAAGCAGCAGACCGCCGCAGGTTCCGATTATGAACGCGGTAATGCCCATCAGCAGTATGCCGAGCGTTTCAAGCTGCAGGAAGGAGCTTGCGGTCGCCGTTGCGCCAACGCTCACGCCGAGGAAGATGGTAACGATATTGCAAAGCTCGTTCTGTGCGGTTTTGGAGAGGCGGTCGGTAACGCCGCATTCCTTCATGAGGTTGCCGAGCATCAGCATACCAACGAGCGCCGCAGCGGAGGGAACGAGCAGAGCCACCGCGATGGTGACCACGATCGGGAACACAATTCGCTCCGTTTTGGAAACGGGACGAAGCTGCTTCATAACGATGGAGCGCTCCTTCTTGGTGGTCAACAGCTTCATGAACGGAGGCTGGATAACGGGAACGAGCGCCATATAGGAATACGCCGCAATAGCTATCGAACCGAGCTTGTCGGGGCGAAGCATCGAGGTGACGTAGATGGCGGTCGGGCCGTCCGCGCCGCCGATGATACCGATCGAAGCGGCAAGGCCGTCGTCATAATTAAGGATCATCTTCGCGCCGAAGAACGCCGCAAAAATGCCGAGCTGCGCCGCCGCGCCAAGAAGCAGGCTCTTGGGGTTCGCGATCAAGGGTCCGAAATCGGTCATCGCGCCAACGCCGAGGAAGATCAGCGATGGGTAGATGCCGAGCTTAACGCCGAGATAGAGATAGTCTATAAGTCCGCCGCTCTCGGTCAGCCTGTCCCAATGCACGTGGCCGCCTTCGAAGATAACTTCGTGGAAGAGACCCGCGCCGGGAAGGTTGGTAAGAAGCATACCGAAGGCTATCGGCAGAAGAAGCAGCGGCTCGAATTTACGAACTATAGCAAGATACAGTAAGAAGCAGGCAAGCAGTATCATCACGCCATATTTCCACGCGCCGTCCACGGTGAAAAAAGCCGCGATGCCGCTCGAGCTGAAAAAGTCTTTTAATACGTTGATGACAGCTTCCATTTAATGTTTACCGTTTAATAATGAGGAAAGAAGCCTTGCTTCTCAGCCCTCGTAGGAGATCAGCACGTCGCCGGAATTTACGGACGAACCCTGATTTACGTTCACCGAAAGCACCTTGCCGTCGCAGGGCGCCATGATCTCGTTTTCCATCTTCATGGCCTCAAGCACGAGCAGAACCTGGCCGCTCCTGAAGCTGTCGCCGTTCTTAACGTTCACCGAGATGATGCTGCCGGGCATCGGCGCGGTGATGGTCTTGCTGCCCGAAACAGGTGCGGCGGGAGCAGGTGCGGGTGCAGGTGCGGGCGCGGGCGCGGGAGTGGATTTGGACGCCGCCTGGGGAGCGGGCGCGGGTGCGCTTGAAGCGGCGCGCGCTTCGTCCGCCGAAAGCTCCTCGACCTCAACCTCGTACTGAGAACCGTTTACCTTAACAAGAAATTTACGCATATTATCCCCTTTCACCGCAAAAACGCGGTTTGATCTTTAAAGTTTAAATAACGAGTTTTAAAAGATAAAAGCCGAGACCGTGCTTTTGCGCGGTTCAGCCTATTTTCTTTATTGACTTGATGCGGATGCCCGAAACGGGCTTGCCCATTGCCTCGGCGATAGCTGCGGAGATCGCCACCACGGTTTCACGGCGCTGCTCATCCGTAAGCGCGGAGGGCGCAAGCTGCGAAGCCGCCTTGGTAGGCGAATAGACCGGCTGATTGAGCGCGGAGGTCGGAATATCCACCTCATTCTTGCCGATAACGGCGCGATATATGAGGCTAACGAGCTTAACAACGCCTATAAGGATGATAAGCCCGAGGAACACGACCGCCATACCGACGATCATAACGACCAAGGGATCCATGCCCTGCGAGGCGCCGACCGTGCTCACGATCTGTTCGTTTTCAAAAAACATAAGCTGCCCTTTCCGAAAGGAAAAATCGAACTTATTTCGGCAATTTCGCCGATATCCCTTTTCCTTCCCAAATTATCGTTATTATACACCTTTTCCTTTTTTCCTGCAATAGCAAAAAATATATTACCGTTATGTTGCAGGTGATACGGCGGGAATCTCACGACAATTCCCCGGAAACGATCCGCACGTACCTCGATAGCGGCATACAGCCGTCGTGCGGCACACCGCAATAAGCTTCGCTCATCCTCTCGGCGGCGCAGAGGCGCACCACGCCGCTTCTTATAAGAAGCTCCGAAAGCGCTTCACTATCCCTTTGCGGGCAGATCAGCGATGCTGTTTGAAGTCTGCTTTTATATGGAATCAGCGTTTTTAAAATCCGGTTTCTCGGAAGCGGCCTTACCCACGGCGTTCGAAACATCAGCGAGGGTTCGAGCGCCGTTTTGTTTTCCGCGATCACCGCGCAGCCCTTCCTTTTTATTATGCGCATCCCTTTTTCCGAGCCTTCAAGCTCCAGAGTGCGCATTTCAAGCGTTTTTTGAGCGCGAACCCTCTTGCCGTATGCGGACGTGGCATCCGCAGCCGCTCTTTCGAGGATATCCGCAAAGCGCTCTGCGAATGCGAAAAGCTCCGCTTCATCCTCGGTATCGAGGAAAATACCCTGACAGGAGCTGCAATAAAGCTGCTCGGTTTCGCAGATATTTCGGCAAACGCCGAGAAGCTCCGCTTCCGAGACTTCACCCGAGGCATAGCAGAAGCTCAGCTTATGCCCCCATTCGATGATCGCGGTATCGGGCGAAGCAAGCAGCCTCGCGCCGCGCACCGCCTCATCACCGCCCCAAACTACCACAGCATCCGAAACGGCGGCAAGCTTACGCATTTTTGCCGTGTCGGACGAGGGAATATCGAAAACAAAGATTCGGTTTTTAAGCGAGGGCTCGACCGAAACGAGCCGCGAAAGCAGAATTGCCGACAGTCCGCCGTCGTTTGACGGCGGCTTTAAAATATTCACGTTGCCCGTCAAAAGCCCCTCTATCACGCTGAACGCGGGCAAGCCTTCCGCGTTTCCCGCCGCGATATGAAGCAGCGTTCCGAGCGGCGCAAGGCTGTGGCGAACGGGAACGGGCGAATCTATCGGCGTGAACTCGGCTTCAAGCGCACCGAGCTCAAGCTTGAGCCGCGCTTCGAGCTTTTCCCTTGAAAGCATGCTTCGCGCAAGCTCGATCTCGGCCTCCGCGCGTTCGCGGCTCAGCCCGCCTTTCACAAGAAGCGGAATGAACTCCGCCCCCATCGCGCCGAGCTTTTCGCAGGCGGCTATCACCGTTTCCGCACTCGGCGGCGCGGAAAAACGCGCCTCGAGAACAAGCTCCCCGAGCCGTTCAAGCGCATCATGCGCCTCGTTATCATTCAGAATTTTTCCGTTTACAAGATTCATTTGAAAACCCTTGTTTTTTTCGCTCTTTATT
Source organism: uncultured Eubacteriales bacterium (assembly GCA_902794055.1). GTDB lineage: Bacteria > Bacillota > Clostridia > Christensenellales > CAG-138 > PeH17. The sequence goes on from CADBGC010000006.1 coordinate 26,684, forward strand.
TGCTGCTTTTCACTTTTCGTTTTCAATTATTATGAAATTCCTTAGGAATTTCAACCTCAACTATTCACTATTCACTCTTCATCATTCACTATTCACTATCTATCAACAAGTCTCTCCCCCGCCTCCGCCGCGCAGGTTTTAATTCCGCTGACACCCGATCTTGCGAGCAGGTCGAAGTACGGCGCAGGATTGCCGCAGGGGCAGGGCGCGGTGCCGAAGATCGCAATATCGTCCGTTATCACGGAGCAGAGCGGCATACTCGAAACGAGCGGAGTTATGAAGTTGAGAAGCCCCGCTTCGCCCTCGGGCAAGGGCTCGAGCGTTTCCGTATCGCGTATTATCACGCGCGAATAAGCGGGAATATGAAAATGTCCGCAGGCACACTTAAGATATGCGAGCGGATGCTCCACCGCGCTGAAAAACTCGAAACAGCGCTCCTTTTTTATGCCGAGCCGCGCTTCTATAAGCTCAAGCATCTCCGCTCTGTCAACGCTCTCCCCGGAAAACTCCTTCCAGCCCCCGCCGAGCAAAACCGCCGAGCGGGCGGGCAAAGCAAGGCTTATCCCCTCTTTTTCGAGCGTTTTCAAAAGAAAAAACATATACGAGGGGAAGCCCACGAAGCGCACGGGGAACGGGCTTTTCGCGTAACCTAAAAGCGCCTTTCGTATGCCGTCGATATTGATATCGTAGCCCGCGCCGTTATCCTTCAAGGCGTATTCGCGGCGCAGCGCGGGTGCGAATTTGGTGGTGAGATAGGCGGTTTTAACGGCTCCTGCGCGGTTGTGCTTCGCGGGCTCGTAGCCGAGCACTATGTCATTTGTCGGAATTATCGAAGTAACGCGGTGAAATCGGAAGAAGCGGCGAAGCGCACCGAAGCCGATGAGCAGCGAGGAAAGATCGAAGCCTACCTCGCTCGCGTTGCCGCTCGTTCCCGAGGATGCGGCGCGAACGATCAGCTTCCTTTCCGGCACGCAGAACAGCCTGTTTCTTTTGAAGTAGAGCGTCGGTATCGGCGGGATTTTCGCAAGATCGCCCTCGGTTTTCAGCATTTCGGGCGAAAAGCCCTCGCGGCGCAGTATTTCGGCGTATTTATCAGAGCCCGCCGCGTTTTTCTCAAGCGTTTCGCGCATGGCGGCAAGAAAAAGCTCCTCCGCGCCGTCTCGCGCGTATGGATCCCGCCTGGAAAACAGCCTGCTCCTTAAGCTCATATTCCCTCCGAAATCGCGTTAACTTCCTTAAGCTCATGCAAAGCCGCGCTTTTCACATCTGCATTATACCATACATCGGTCTTTTTTCAAGAAACAAAGAAGAGAAAAGCTTGGGCTCCGAGCTGTAAAAAACGGGAAGAAACCGCTGCGCTTTATCGCAAGCGGTTTCACGGTATATCCTATTAGATTATCTCGTTATTCTAAGATCCGCTTTATCCGCAAGGCAGCGCGATAAAGCTTTGATCTTCTTTGCTTTTCTTCTCTCATTTCGTCCTTCACCGATGCATCAAATGCCTTACCGAAGCTGCCGCTGCCGGCATACTCATCAATGAATCTCCCGCGCAGATTTAAAGGCGGAGTTGGGCGTTCGAGATTCTTATTGCCGAATACAGCTTCCTCAAAGGAACGCTTTTCAAGCACGAGCTCCGAGCCGAGGCTATTAAGAAGCTCCGCGCCCTTTGGAGTATTCTCCAAAACAAGCGATATTCTGCCCTCCATCGGGGTTTTGAGCTTGCGCGGATCAAGCTTCCAAAAATCGCCGATCGTGATGTCGGAGACCCGTTCTCCTTTTGCGAATGCGCATGAATAGCAGCACTCCGACATTGAGATGCATTTCATAAACGAAAAGTAAAACTCATCTTGCCAATACTCTTTTGAGCAGTGCAGCTTGCCATGCCTCCAAACATTGAATCGTTTATCGATCTTGCCTCCGCGGAAGGAGTAATCCTCGGCATCCGCGCAGCCGATATCCTTTAAATGCTGTTCAAGATATGCCATCGGCGGCGTACCGTGACATACGATATCAACGCAGTAAAGATCATAATAATCCTTACCAAGAAAAGTTCTCAGACCCGCGATCTGGCATGGCGTTCCGGTAAACATAACCGTTCTTCCCGAGTCGAGCTTCTCTTTAACGTCACGATAGATAAATCCGATATCACTATGAACATACTTGGACTTGCGCTGCCTCTGCGCTTCTTCAAAAGTCTCTGCACGGTAATGGCGCACGACAAGATCCTTATCTATACCCGCGCCGTATACGCAGCCGCCCTTGGAGATAATGAGCTTTGTGAGCGCAGCACCGATGCCTGCGGAAGCGCTGTTTATTCTGTCCGCATCCTTCCATTGGGCAGCATAACAAGCACTCGGCTCATTTGCAGCAGGAGGATTCAGTATGGGACATGTTTTGCGGCACATGCCGCATTTTCTGCACTTATCGTGGTCGATCACGGGGATCACCCTGCCGTCCGCCATCGGTTTTGGCTCTATCGCGCCGAAATTGCAGCTGTTCATGCAGGCATAGCAGCTTGTGCAAAGATCGCTCGGGCAGAGCTTGACCTTGCCGTCGTCAGCTTCAAGGGGAAGCGTTCCTCCGCTGAGCGCGATACGAAGAAAATCAAGCGATTTTTCCGCTTCTTCCTTGCGTCTCATCTCAAAGAATGCCCAATCCGGCGCCGATTCAAGAGAAATCGAATCCATGTCTTGAACCGATACTATTCTGTCGCTGATACTGAACAACCTGATCAGATTCGCCATTCTGCCGTCAGCGGCAGCCTTATCATTCGCGGTTTTTCCAGATATAAAGAAGAACTTCTTATTAAAATGGAGCGAAAACACAGTGCCGTGGAAGGAATCGGTAACAATATACGCAGCATCGCGTATCAGCGCAAGAAAGCCCGAAGGACTGAGGTCTCCCTCCGGTATCGCATTGATAAGCTTATCCCAAGCCGGCCTGGGAGAAGCGGACATCATCGCAATGATCGGGAGATCGGTCCGCTTTGAAAGGGACTGCGCCGCCGCAACAAGCGAGTCCGTGCTCTTTTTGACATTGTAAACGAAAATGTAAGGCGCAGCTACCTTATTCTCCCCAACGATCTTTTCATAATTCGAACGACTCAGCAGCAACGTTGGATCAAGCGTGATCGCAATGCGCTTATCGAGCTCACAGAAGGCTTCGACTGCTTTCTTGGATGTTTCCTCACGAACAGAAATATAGGATAACTCACGCAGGGCCTGCATAGCCTTATTGCTCACGCCGTAAGCTCCGAAATGCCCGGTGCCTGTGCTTGCCGCATACGCGATTTTCCTAACACCTTTTCCTCCCGGAAGCATATATGCAAAATCCGAAACACCAAAAGTACCGTTCCACACCTGATCGCTGCCTGTTATAACGGCGAAATAGTCGGACATAAACTCCGAGATATTCTCCGTGCCGATACACTGATCCTTACTGATATATAAATTCTTTTTCAAAAAGGCATGGAAATCCTTGTTTCGTCTGAGTGCATATTCGTTTTCTCGTTTGAGAAGCCCAATACGCCCAAAATACTTCATTTTTCCGGCAAGCCGTCTTATTCTCTTCTTTATTCCGTTAGGAGCGCGCTTTGCGAAAGCTTCAGAGCTTTTCACTCTGTCAAAATCAATAACCGTGTTCAGCGGAATAGCCTTTGCAGCTGCATCGGCCGCTTTTTGGGGGATATAATCGATCACCTCAACATCATAACCTTCATTCTGAACCGCTGTCTGAAGCGCATAGGTCTGAAGCACTGCACCGTAGTTCGGAGCTCTGTGAAACGTTATTATTCCGACTTTCTTACCCATTGTGTTTTCTCCTTGATCATCAGATTTATTCTCGTGTAAAACGGGATAGGTTCAGCAGGCTCGCATGCGGCCCGATTATGAGCATGCGCGGAGCTCGCCTGTCCGTATAGGTGATTCTATCCAAATAACCCCCTTATCCGGTCATATCAAGCCTGTAAGGGGGTTTTTTCCATTTGCGATCCGAGTCGGCGCGAATGCGCGAATCAAAGCGCAGCGCCGAGTTCGGAAAGATTTATAGATTTTAATAATGCGGCGCTCAGCCCGCGATCTCCTCGGGGTAAACGCTTACGCACTTGCGGCCGCCATGCTTCGTTTCGAAACGAAGGATGCCGTCCACCTTTGCAAACAGGGTGTCATCCTTGCCGATGCCGACGTTGTTGCCGGGGTGGAAATGGGTACCACGCTGACGAACGAGGATGTTGCCTGCAAGAACGAACTGACCGTCCGCACGCTTGGGTCCGAGACGCTTGGATTCGCTGTCGCGGCCGTTGCGGGAACTACCAACGCCCTTTTTGTGTGCAAAAAGCTGCAGATTGATCCTGAACATAGTTCAAACCTCCTTCTTCTTAACTTTGAGATAATTATCGTATTGGGATTCTATGGAGCGAAGCCCCGAAAGCATCACTCCGAGTATCAGCTCCGCTTTTTCCCGCTTTTCATCAGTTGCCTGATCATCAAGAATAAGCTCGAGCCTTCCGTCCGAAATATCGACTTTGCACGGACAAGCTATGTTCTCCGTTATGCCGATGAGCGCCGTTTGGGTTATCGCGGAGACTGCGGCGCAGACTATATCCTCGCCGTGCTCGGCGTAGCCCGCGTGCCCCTTGGCGCGAAACCCTATCATGCTTGCGCCTTTATAAAGGACGGTGATCGTGGTCATATAACTACCTCTCAGCCGATGGAAAGGATCTTGACCTTGGTGTAGGGCTGACGATGGCCCTGCTTTTTGCGGTAATCCTTCTTGGGCTTATACTTGAAAACGATTACCTTCTTGCCCTTGCCATGCTCCAGCACCTCGCCCTTTGCGGAAACACCGGAGAGAACGGGCTTGCCGATCTCGATATCGCTGCCGTCTGCGATCATGAGAATATCGAAGCTGACCTTATCGCCAACCTCATTGTCGAGCTTTTCGACCATGATCTCGCTGCCGACCTCGACCTTATACTGCTTGCCGCCGGTTACGATGATTGCGTACATTATGCTTTTCCTCCTCTTACCAGTCTCGCCCTTGTGGTGCGCACCTTTTTCAAGGCGCGGCTTTAAACCGTTTCGGAGCGGCTCGAAATACTATGTTATCATTATTTTCGAGCATTGTCAAGCGTTTTTTGCCCGAATTTCATGTGTTTTTCATATAGGATTCACCAAAAAGCGGCGAAAGCGCCAAAATGCGGGCGTTTGAACCGCATTCAGCTGCCGTTTTCGCGTTTTATCAAGGCGATATTCAAAAAACCGGCTTTGCTCAAGCGCTTTGCCCAATCTGATGAGCGATCATGCGCTTCAGCATCGGCTTCTGTTCGGAAAACTACAAAAAGCAACGCGAAAAGGATTGACAAAGTCAAAATCATACCGTATTATATAAAGAAAAATCTTAGGAGGGAAGATGAAGAGGAACGCACGCATCCTGCAAATTGTCGCAGCATGGTTTGCTTTGCTCTTTTTCTGCATCTCCTGCGCCGATCGAAACAGCATCATCGTGGACGTGGATCCGATCGGCTTTTTCAGTGAAACGACGGTCAATCCCGATTCGAGTTCGAGTGCGCCCGCGGAGGATACGCCTCGGCCATCGCCGATCAGGCAGACGGAGGAGCCCGGTGCAAGCCCGAATACGAGAAGCGCGACCTTCATCGCCTGCGGGGACTGCATAGCGCACGATGCGGTCATTGCCGATGCTTCAAGGCGCGCAAACGCCGAGCATCCCAATTACAATTTCTACGATATGTTCGCAGGCATCGCGCCGCTGATCAAGGCGGCCGACGTCTCCTATATCAATATGGAGGGCTGCGTTGGCGGGCCCGAGTTCGGTTATCGCGGCTACCCGAGGTTCAATGCGCCCAACGAGATCGGCACGACCTTTGCGGAGCTTGGCTTCGATGTGGTCAACATTGCAAACAATCACATGATGGACTACAACGAGGAAGGCTATGCAAACACGATCGCCTATTTCCGCACCCTGCCCTTCACCACCATTGGCGGCTACACCAAGCAGAATTACAACTGGCTGCGCATCGTTGAAAGAAACGGGATACGTATAGCTTTTCTCTCCTACCTCACGCGTGTCAATCTGAACAATCTGCTGCCCGAAAGCAGCGAGTACCTGCTGCCGTTTGCGCTCGAAGAGGATATCACGCGCCAGGTCGGGCTCGCTCGGGCAAACGCGGATTTCGTGGTCGTTTCGATGCACTGGGGCGTTGAAAACATTACCATGCCTAATGAGGAGCAAACGCGGCTCGCCAAGCTCTTGGCCGACCTCGGCGCGGACGTTGTGGTTGGGAACCACACCCACACCGTTCTGCCCGTGGAGTGGATCACCGGCGAAAACGGCAATCGCACACTCGTTGCATATTCGCTCGGCAACTGCATCTCCACGATGCACTACACCGAGTATCTGGCGGGCGCGATGCTTTCGCTTTCCTTAAATATGTCCGATACCGGTGAAAAGGCGGTTTCGGATGTGCGCATCATACCGATCGTCACCCATTACAGCCTGCAGCGGGATCAAGTTGCGCTCCATCTGCTCTCCAATTACAGCGAGGAGCTCGCAAAACAGCACGGTTCAACGCTGAAAAACGATTCTTCCTACGAGCTGCTTCAGCGCTGCTATGATGCGGTATCGGCGGAGTTCATGCGGTAAAAGGCTTGCGATTCCTCAGGCAAAGGCTTGCGTTCTTCCATGTATGCCCAAATGCGGGCTCGGCGAAATGCGCATGTGCTGCACACAACACCGTTACCCCGCACTAAAACAAAATCTCGGGCGGTCTCGCTTTTTGCGCGATCGCCCGAATATTATTTATTCAAATGGTATTCGCCCTAAGCGGCGAAGCTGCCAAGCCTCGAGCTTCCGATCAGTTCTCGCCATCCTTGCGCGCTTTCACTATCAGCGCGCGGAAAACGAGGATAACGGCGATAATGTATGCAAGCAGCAGCTCAAGCTTTTCGAAATCGAAATTGAAGTACGAGGAAACGAGCTCGCCCTGCTCATCGAATATCCAACCAGCGTTCATGTGATTGACCAGCACGAACGGTGACGGCACGAGCAGCAGATTCCTAAGGCCGTTTAGAAGCAAAAGCTTTCTATGCTGCGGATACTTCTTCAAGAATACAAGGAACACCACCGCGCTTGCAACCGCAAGTGCTCCGATGGCCAATCCGCCTAAGGCAACCCCCGAATTCGACCGTAACGAGACCGTGATCAAAACAAGCAGTATCGAAAGCACGACCATGCCGATCTGTATTGCGTTCATTCGGGCAACCACCCTATCCGCTTCGCTGCGGCTCTGCGCCTTTTTGCCCGTCATACGCTCCAAACAGAGCCTTTTAATGAAGGGGTATGCGATCACAAGAATGAGGATAACGGCAAGCGCATTTTGCAAATAGTATTTAAACCCGAGCACCGAGAACCCGTCCGACAGCACCGCAAGCGGAATCGACAGAAGCACGGCGCAGGCCGCAGCAAAGTAAACGATGAAGCTGCGCTTTGCGGCGCTATTGCGGAAGCCCTCCGAAAGCGCCGGATCGGCGTTTTCCATCAGCTCGTTATCTTCAACGGTGCGGAATGCCGATCTATATGCGATCGCCGCAAGCGTTGCCGCGCCCGCTTCAAAAAGAAGCATCACGGCAAAGCCGATATGCGGGCGAAATGCGCCGTAGGAGATGCCGAGCATGGCTATAAAGCCCGCCGCTGCAAGCAGCAGCGCGACCATCGAAAGCGTTTCAAACTTGCCCGATGCGCGGCTGATCAGCGACTTTATCTGCTTTTCGGTGCGCGTCTTCGCGCCATCGGTGCGGGGCTGATCGTCCATATTCCTTTCGCCCCTGATGAGCTCGTCGCAGCTAACGCCGAACATCTCCGCGATCGCGGGAAGCAGCGAGATATCGGGCGCGGTCTCGTCCCTCTCCCAGCGGCTCACCGCCTTGTTTGAAACGTTCAGCCTGTCGGCCACGTCCTGCTGAGTTAGGCCGTTTGCCTTTCTTAAAGCGGCCATGAATTGGCCCATCGATTTGGTTGGCATTTTGATGTCCTCCTTGCCTTTGATGCCGCCATTCTACATAACCGAGGCGAAAAACACCACCCCAAAGACCGAAAATCACTCCCGGAAAATGAGAATTCGGGCTGTTTTGCGCAGTTTTTTGCGTTTTTGCCCGAATTTGATCCATCAAGCCTTGTTCAGCTATGCTCCAGCACCTTCGTTATCTCCGCCACGGCATTATCAAGCCCGTGTTCTTCGCGCAGCTTAACGGACAGGCCTTCCACATTCTTTGATATCGTATCATAATTATCCGAAAGCTCATTGATCGCCCGTACAATGCGCTCCTTTGTGAGCTCCTTTGCGCGTATCATTTCAGTCGAAACACCGAGCTCTACCATCTGCCTCGCAAAGCCTATCTGATCGAGAACGTGGGGAATCGGAATTGAAGAGATTCCGTAAAGCATCGCGGCGGCAGAAGTGCCGAAGCCGCAATGGTGTATCACCGCATAGCCTCTGCGAAAAAGCCAACTGTGCGGCACCGCGCCGCAGGCAAGCATCGTTTCGGGAAGCTCATAGTTTATCAAAGACTTCTGAAAGCCCTGTATTATAGCGCGCTTGCCCGTTTCACGGAAAGCGGTCACAAACATATCGAGCTTTTCCCGCTCGCTCTCGCTTTCAAAGGACATCGCGCCAAGCGTAAGGATCATAGGCGCGCTGCCATTCTTCAAAAAAGCATCGAGCGCGGCATCCGGAACAAATTCCGGCGCATCCTCATACCAATAGCCCGTCAGAATATTCTTATCCTCCCAATAGGGATCACGCTTCTTCACATATCGGCTTATCGGTATCAGATTTACGCTTCCGCCGATAAGCTCGCTCGAATCCTTCAGCAATGGCAGCCCGTATTCTTTCCTTATCTTGTTATAGGGCTTGCATATCCTGCCGCTTATCAATTTGCCGATCAGCTTATCCTTAAAGGTTTTCGGTTTAAGCGCTTGGGGTATCATCTCCGTCTGAAGCGTTACATTCACAACGGGGATTTTCAGCGCTTCCGCTTCGGCGGCACCCATCTGGCTGTGGGAAACAATTATAAGATCGTTTCCTTTGCACGCAGCATATATATCTGAAGTCGAGTTCTGAATAATTCCAAAAACAAAGTTCATTGTCTTGAGCATACTGAAAACGACATTCGGATTCTTGCCGCGTATTACTGCCGCCTCCTTTTCAATGTCAATATCCAGACCTATCGGAGCAAAGGAAACGCCCGCTTCCTCAACAAGCTTGCGCCAGCAAGGGTGCGAACCTATGACGGTGCTGTGCCCTGCGCGGTTCAAAGCCCTTGCAAGATAGATATACGGCTGAACATCGCCGCGCGTGCCCATTGTAAAAACAGCGATTTTACCCATGGTTTTTCCTGTTCAAAGCTTCTTTGATTCCGATACCTCATTCCCCCGCAAAGGGCTCCATCATAACGTGGAAGCCCCTGCGCTCGCGCTTCATATCCACGAGCAGGCGAAGGAGCGCCGTCCAGCGCCCGCCGAGAGTCTCCCCGAGCTTATCGGTGTTCACAAGGATAACGCCGATCTCCTCGGTGCTCTCTGTGAGCATATCGTGGAGCGCGTCGAGATTGTTTCCGTACCACTCGGGAAAATCGAGCGCGCGGGAGAATTCATCGTGCATATCCTGCGCGGAAGCTATCCTGTTTCCGTCCAAAAATACCGTTTTCATCCGTTTGCCTCCCCATAGAGCAGAGTGAAATGCTCATAATGATCCGAAGTATAATAAATCAGTCCGTCGTTTGAAAAAACTATGCGTTTGCTGCCGCGCCCGTTCTTTCCGAGCGTTCCGATATCGCATTCGGTGTATTTGCGCCCGTTTTTCCTCGGCAGCAGCCCTTCGTAATTTCCGAAATAATCGCCGCCGATGCACTTGCCCGGCGCGTATGGCTCAAGGCTTCCGCCGTTCCAGCCCAGCGCCTGCGCCTGCTTTTTGGTTATGTAATTGCTCGGCAGATGCCCGTACAGATGGATATAGAGCGCCACATCGTCCTTGCTGTCGTAGATGCCGGCCTCGGATACGGGCGGCTCGGTCACGGTCGGCTTGGGCGTGGCCGTGGGCTTGGGCGTGGCCGTGGGCTTGGGCGTTGCCGTGGGCTTCGGCGTAGCGGTCGGCTTGGGCGTTGCAGTGGGCTTGGGCGTCGCCGTGGGCGCGGCAGTCGGCGCGGCTGTGGGCGCAGTCGTGGGTGCCTCGGTCGGCACGGCGGTCATCTTTTCATCGTTCGGCACCGCCGTGGGAAGGAACGCCGTAACCTCCGCCGTGGGTGCGGTCGTATTGAGCACGATCTCGCCCGTTTTGCCGCCTCCGCCGCAGCCGATGAAGCTGAGAGCGGCAAGCACGGCGAGCAGCAGCGCGAATAGCCTTCTATGGAGCATTTTCTTTTCCTCCGTTGGATTTGGTTTCGTTATTATAACGATTTTCGGCGCGGTTCGGTCGATTTAAGCGAAAACCCGCGCCGTTCGCAGATTATTTCAGTTTATTATATTGAAGAATCGCCGCTATGTCAATCTTCTCCGCGCCGCCCGCAGAGGGGCGGTCCACTCCTTCATCCTCACCAGATGAAATTCGACTTCAGCATCTCGCCGTTGTCTATCAAAATATCCTCGCCGGTGATCGAGCGGTTCACCTTGGTTAGATAATACGCAAGCTCGGCAACCTCCTCGGGCTCCGCCCATTTATTGAGCAGTGTTTCATTCAAAACCGCCGCATACAGGCTTTCGCTCTCGAGGATATGCGCGTTCGATTCGGTTATAACGCCGCCCGGGGAGATGCTGTTCACCGTTATGCCGCGCTTGGAAAGAGCGAGCGCAAGGTTCTTCATATAGCCCACTATTCCCGCTTTGGAAGCTACATAATAAGGAAACTCCGCGCCGTTCCGCGCCGAGGCCGAGGCGATGAACAGCACCGAGCGCAGGCTCGCGCTGTCCTTAAAAAGCTCGGTGAAGCGGATGTTCCCTTCAAGGTTGACCGAAAGCGCGTCCCTTTCCTCGAGCGTTCCGGCACTGTTTATAAGGATATCCGGCTCGATCGGCTCGGGCAGCTCGTCACGAACGATGTCGAAAACAAAATGGCGGTAGCTTGGATGCTCAATCGCGCTTTCGCGCGTATCAAAGCCGAAAACGGCGTCCCCCGCCGCGAGAAATCTCTCGGCGATGGCCTTGCCGATGCCCCTGCCCGTTCCGCTGATAACTATATTCATGCTCTTTGCTCCGTTTCTTCTATTGCATTATCTGTTTTTCCCTCATCATGCGCTTGGAGATGCGGTAGCCCACGGGCGAGAAAACGACCTCGAACACAAGCTCCAGCACCGCGCCCGTCAGCGCACAGGTGAAGCATTGAAGCAGGCTCCAGCCGAAAAAGACCTTGCTTACGATAAGCGCGAAGATCATGTTGTCCGCAAACTGCGCAACGAAGGTGGAAACATAGGAGCGCACGGCAAATTCGCCGAAATTAAGCTCCTTTTTGAAAAATTTTCCTATTCCATAGTTTAAAAAGCTGTTTATAAATGCGGAGGCAAGAAACGCTATGGAGCTGCCGAGCAGTATGTACCAGGTGCCGCCGAAGGTGCGGTCAAGCGCGGTATTTATAACGCCCTCGCTGCCCTCAACGAAGCTTTCGCCCCAAACACCGGGGATGCGGCTTGCTATGAAGAAGATGAGCACCATGAAAAGGTTTAAAAGAAGCGCCATTACGGACATCGCCGAGGATACCTTCGGCCCGCAGCAATGCGTAAGAATATCCATGGAAAGATAGGCAAGCCATGAAAAAAGAATACCGCAGTCGAGCGCGAGCCAGCTCAGCCCCGTGTCGATGCTTTTATTCGCCAAAAGATTCATCCCCACAACGGAGAGGATCATCAGAGCGGCAACGATGGGCGGCACTTCGCGCACCATTCTGCGGAAAGAGGAAATGGTTTTCATTATTAAATTGCTCCTTGTTTTTTTGAGGGTGGTTTTCAAGAGACACCCGTTTTTGCGCCAAGCGCAGGTAGGATTATAGCATTTTATACGCAAAATTGCAAGCATGCGGGGCGGTATGGTTTTATAAACCAACGCAGTCTTCGCTTCTACAGCGTCAATCCGAATCCGCTTTCCTCATCCTCGGTCTCAGCGATATCTTCATCGATAATGCTTCTCACCGCACTCTGCCCGTTCAAGATGAAGGCTTTAATGAAATCACGATCCGCTTCAATGGGTATTTCATCGAAGCACTCGTCGAGAGTTGCTTCCGTTATGACGGGCAGCTCCATTTCCTTGAGCATGGTTTTTGCGGTTTCATTGCTTTGCACGAACTCTCGGAAGAAGCGGATAATGCCGTCATGCTCGCGGCTCGTGCCGCTTGGGTATCCGCGGGAAATGAGCGCGATATTGTTATCATAGTTCGGCGCCATTGAAACGATCTCGCCGGTACGGATATCGCGCAGAAAGCCGAAGTTTTCGGTGTGGCGATCCATGTTGTAGCAAATCGTGTCGAGCCAAATTATCCTGAGATACTGCTCGGCAAGCTTTGGCGATAGGGCGTTTATCGCATCGAAGCAGTCGCCGTAATCGTCGTTCTCTCCGACGATGGATGAAGCGGGCTCGAAATTGTACGGCGTTCCGTCCGTGAAGTTCTTCGAGCGGATATAGCCGTCGCCCGGCTCGTAATGCGCCATATCGAGGCCGAGCTTTTCGCCGAGCCTGCATATAAACAGCTCCGAGAAATACTCATTTTGGTTGCCGCTCTTATACATCCACCATGCGCCGTCAACAAGTCGCCAGCATTTTTCATAGCTTCCGGTGTTGGTAAGCTCCGGCGTTCTCGAGGGCTTATGCGAAAAGCCGTTCGGATCGCCGCGCAGAGCAAGGGTGTCGAAATAGTTCTCCTTGAAACTGTTTGTTGCATGGAATAAGCTAACACGTCATTGCCTTCGGCTTCATATCGTTCGCTGCGAATTTGTGTTTCAAAAAGGCCGACCGCACGCACTATGGCGCGCATCCGCTCCATCCCTTTGCGGCAGTCATGCTCACTTCGAGATCGGTTCTTCCCCGCTCTCAGGCAGTATCAGGCTGCCGAGCTTGAGACCCTTGTTTGCGATAAGCTGGTTATGGTAGAGGCTGATATTTCCCGAAAGCATATAGGTTATCGCGCAGGCGAGCGCGAAGAACGGCAGCCCCTTGCCGCCGAAAAGCTCCAAGGCAAGAAGGATGGAAGCGATGGGGCAGTTCGTGTTGCCGCAGAAGAGGGCGATCAGCGCAAGCGCCGCCGCAAAGCCCGCATCCATGCCAATAATGGGACCGACGGTGCAGCCGAACGCCGCGCCCACGAAGAAGGTTGGCACGATCTCACCGCCCTTGAAG
>CADBGC010000006.1:40105-41412 GCA_902794055.1 uncultured Eubacteriales bacterium
AATCCCAAGGCCGCGCCTGCCCCTGCTCTATCGCGCGCTTGATAACCTGCCCGCCCGCGCCGTTATAATCGCGTGTGCCGACTGCGAGGGTCAGAAGCACGATCACTGCGCCGCCCAAAACTGCTCTTAAATAAGGATTCTTCAGGTATTTTGCCGCCGATTTATGGGATAGGTGCATCAGCTTGCAGAAGGCAACGGACAGGATCGCGCAAGCGATCGCGAGCGCGGCTGATTGAAGCAGCGGCACCGCACCGAACGCGGGCACGGAAGCAAGCGCAAAGCTTTCGCCCGAAACGCCGAGCAGCAGCGAAACGCCGTATGCCGCAAGGCTTGCGATAAGGCAGGGTGCGAAGCTTGAATAGACCATGTGCCCAAGCGCAAGCACCTCCATAACGAAGAGCGCGGCGGCGAGGGGCGTTCCGAAAAGCGCGGAAAACAGCGCACCCATGCCCATCAGCGCCAGAGTGCGGCTCTCCTCCTTTTTAAGCTTCAAAAAAACGCCGATGCTGCTGCCCATGCTTCCGCCGAGCTGAAGCGCAGCCCCCTCGCGGCCCGCAGAGCCGCCGAGCAGATGCGTTATAAAGGTGCCAATATAGATGAGCGGCGCCATCACGAACGGAACGGGCTTTTTGCCGTGGATGGAGTGGAATAAAAGATCGGTTCCAAGCGTTATCTGCTGCTTCATCAGCGAATAGATCAGCACTATTGCCGCGCCGCCGACAGGCAGAAGAAATATCAGCCACGAATTGGCTTCGCGCACTTCCCCCGCGATATGGATGGAATAATGAAAGGCAGTTCCGATAAGGCCGCAAACAGCGCCAACGAGCAGCGCAAGCCCCGTCCATTTCAGAAACGCCAAGCTCCAGCGTTTGAATTCGGCAAACGATTTTTTCAATGCAACTCCCCCGTTTTTCGTTCAAGCGACCGCTGAACTGTTTTTAATGAAATGTGTAGAGCCATCCTCGGCTATCCGCTCATTTCATAAGCGGATTATAGCACGGCGCGGGGGAACTGTCAAAGCGCGGCATGGCGGCTTTAAAAAGCTCGAAGCGGCGATTTTTCCGCGCAAAAACAAATATAACCGCAAAATGCACCAAAATCAATTGACTTTTTCCGGGGTTTTATGTTATAAACCATTTCGGCTTTTTTATCGGCATTCGCCAATGAAGGCCGAGCAATTCTAAATCCAAAGGAGAACCCAATCGAAAAATGAAAAGACTCATCGTTTCCCTGCTCGCATCCGCTCTGCTGCTCACCGCAGCCTGCGCCCCCGCCGCCAAGGAGAATCAGTCCGAGGCCGCGAAGGA
>CADBGC010000007.1 GCA_902794055.1 uncultured Eubacteriales bacterium
CGAAACGTTGAAGCTTCTTTTGCTCCGAGTCCAGCGGTAGCCGCCGAGCTTTTCGGCGGTCACGGAAACGCTTTCGCCGTTTGAAAGCCCGCGCTGACGATCGAGCGTAAAGCGGATATTTTGCAGCTCGCCCTCGCTTGAATTCACAAGGCGAGCCGTGCCGCTGCCGCTTACGCCCGAGAATTCCATGCGCACAAATTCAAACGGATCTGCGGTGATCTCGTTCATTCTTTTTATGCCGATAGCGGCGAGCACAGCGAGTATGATCGCGCCGATCGTGGAAAGCGTTCCAATCACCGATCTGCGGCTTTTCTTCGGCTGCTGCGCCAAAGCGGGCGGGGCATAATGCGCCTGCGGCTTCTGCTCCTCGCTCACTATGACCGCCTTGCCGCAATACGGGCATTCCGCCTTCTGCTGCCCCTTTTCATATTGCATAGTGCCGCCGCAGGACGGGCATTCGAGCGAGATGAGTTCTATCCTTGCCATTTTTCCTCCAAACAGCGCCGAACGATGCCGCCCGGCGCTTTTTTACTGTTTATTTGTTTTTTCCGCGCTTATCAGTCGCTGCTTGAGGAGAACGAAGCCGACGAAGAGTTCTGCCTGTCCCTCATCATGTGCTGCAGCGCAACAAGTATCGCAACTACATAGGGCTCGCACTCGGGGCGGTAGATATCGATGCAGTACTTGTCGTGAAGCGAGAGCATCTTCTGACCGATCACGGCGATGATCGAGCCGTCGTTATCGCAAAGCTCGAAATTCAGGCCGATGATATTGCCGCGGATCTGCCAATCGAGCCCAACAATATTTGTGATGTCCTTCACGATATGCCAAAGCTCGTTTGAAAGCTGGAACTCAATGCCGTCGTCCATTTTCACAAAATGGCGCTCGTGCAGGGAGAAGAACTTTTTCCAGATATGCGCAACGTGGTTGCCCGATGCATCGTAAACGTCGGTTCGATCGTGCAGAGATGGGAATTTCGTTTGCGCGGTGTAAACCACGTTTTCATTATCATCGGTTATGGTTATGCGATGATGCAGGGTGAAAACCTTGGTCGAGGTGAAGAGCGAACGCGCGGGCTCGCCGTAGCGCGCAACATTGTTTACATTCGCCTGCTGCCCCGCCTCGCGGAACCTTTGAAACTTTGAAAAAACTCCCATATTTGCCTCCTTAAAGGTTTTTCTTTACGATTTATTTATCCGCTTCCGATCCGTCCTCCGGCGGAAAAGTCCACCAAATAAAGTCGTCCGATCTTTCAAGGCCGAATTTAGCCTGCATTGTAAGCGATGCGGCGTTATCGGTGTAAACATGGCCGTAGGGTATCCAGCCATTATCTATATGCATATTGTGCATATAGCTTTCAAGCTCCGTTCCAAGCCCCATTCTCCGATATTCGGGGAACACCTCGAGCATTCCCACGCTGCCCTCGGGGTGCATCCCGATAAAGCCCGCGAGCTTGCCTTCAATTTCCAGTCCGTACACGAGCCCCGCGCTTATCGCGCGCTCGTTGTGACCTTCGCCCATATCGTAATGCGCGTTCACCACTTCAAGATCGCCCATATCGAGCTGCCGTATCCTGCCGATATTCTTCATCGGCAGCTTTTCCTTTGAAAGCCGGCAGAACTGTATGCACGGGGTTTCGGTAACGAGCTTTGTTTTGCCTAAAACGGCCTGCTTCGCCGCCTCACCGTGCGCAACGCAAAGAAACATTCCGAGGTATTCGTCCTCCGCACCTTGCGCAAGGCGTTTTCTTTGCTCTTCAAGTGCGCGCTCGCCCGAGGGAACGTCCGCACACCAGAGCATGAACACGCCGCAGCTGTGGCGCAGGAAAACGGCGCCATCGTCAACATATATCAGCTCCGCATTGCCTCGCCTTATCGCCTCCTGCATATCTATGGTCAGCGCGCCGAGGGGATCGAGCACGGCAATGGCTTTTTTCTCCATGCTGTCCAAATCTTGATTCAAGATCATATTATT
Organism: uncultured Eubacteriales bacterium; assembly: GCA_902794055.1. Taxonomy (GTDB): domain Bacteria; phylum Bacillota; class Clostridia; order Christensenellales; family CAG-138; genus PeH17. The sequence goes on from CADBGC010000007.1 coordinate 1,975, forward strand.
TTCGTTCATACGTACACTCCTTTTGCTTTCACGCTGTATTTTATCATAAACGGCGAAAAACGCAAGGGCTAAATAAAGACCATCCCGTGACAAAATTTCTCGTGATGGTCAAAAAGCCGTATCTTTTCTTTGGGTTCGTTTCAGTTGCCCTTTATCAGCTCCTCAATAAGCGCGCCGAGTCCGTCGGTCAAGCTTTTCGCAGCATAGGTTTTTCCGTCCCTGCCCGTTATCGCGTTCGCGGTAAGCCTGAGCTTCGTGCCGTCCGAATAAGTAAGCTCGACCACCGAATTACCGCCCGGCGCAGGGGTATCGGTGCGCACGTAGCTTCTGTTTTTATACATTTCAACTATCTTTTTTATCGTTTCCGCGTCGCTCGTTTCCTTGGAGCCTATTGACGGATCATCGCTGTAAGCCGTGAGCGAGAGCGGCAATTCATCCGGAAAGTCGATTATCTCCCCGATGCGCTTTTCCCCGCCGCCCGTGCAGCCGGAAATAAGCAGAGCGGCGGTTAGAAGAATAAGGGAAAAAGCAAGGATTCTTTTCACGGAAGATACCTCCTCGTCTTATTATAAAGCATTCTGTTTATAAAACGGTCTGTTATTCATATCGGTTGTCATTCCGCCGAAATCATTCAAATATATTGAATATACCGAATAAAAATCCCGATAATCATTGAAAAATACTTTACAACGGCGCTTTGGTATGCTAAAATGAGTTGTTGTATTATGCGGATAGCTTTATCGGCAGATACTTCCGCCCTAAAAGGGCGCTCCGATCCCTTCGTTTTGCGAGAACTCCGGCGCTTACGCAGAGATTCGGGAATTCAAATAATGGAGGTTTTTTCAAAATGGAAAAAGAATTCAAGAATGAAATCATCGAAAAGTACGCTCTCCACGAGGGCGACACCGGTTCCCCCGAGGTTCAGATCGCGCTTCTTAGCGCGCGCATCGCTCACCTCACAGAGCACCTCAAGACTCATCAGAAGGACAACCACTCCCGTCGCGGTCTTCTGAAGATGGTCGGTAAGCGCCGTGGTCTTCTCAACTACCTCAAGGAAGTTGACATCGAGCGCTACAGGGCGATCATCGCTTCCCTCGGCATCAGAAAGTAATTTTACCCAAAATCGAAAGGCGGGATTGGAGTGCCCGCCTTTCTTTTAAAAGGTGAAATATCCCCATCCCCATCCCCATCGGTTTGGTTTTCGGGAGCGGATTTTTCCGTTCATTTGAGCCGCTTAACAGAAAAAAGCGGCAGAACGGCCTAATCTGTTCCCACGCCTTGCCGGAGAGGCTCCAAAGAAAAACACTTCGGCCGGCTTTTCAAGCCTTCCCCTTGAGGGGAAGGTGGCTGAGGCGGCGCAAAGCGCCGCGAAGACGGATGAGGTGGACACCTGCACAAATCCCATAAGGGATTTGAACTGATCTCACTACTATTCGGAAGTAATCGAAAGGATAAAAATATAATGCAAAAGACTTTCTCATTCGAGCTTGCGGGGCGCACTATCACCGTTGAAACGGGCAAGTACGCCGAGCAGGCGGGCGGTTCGATTCTGATCCGCTGCGGCTACACCGCGCTTCTTGTGTGCGCCACCGTTGCAAAGCAGGCGCGCGACGGCGCGGATTTCCTCCCCCTCAGCTGTGACTACGAAGAAAAGATGTACGCGGCGGGCAAGATCCCCGGCGGCTTCATCAAGCGCGAAGGCCGTCCCTCCGAAAAGGCGATCCTCACCAGCCGCCTTATCGACCGCCCCATCCGTCCTCTCTTCCCCAAGGGCTTCTATAACGACGTTCAGGTCGTTGCCACCGCGATGAGCGTTGAAAACGACATTCAGCCCGACATTCTTGCGATGAACGGCGCATCCATCGCGCTCTCCATCAGCGAAGCGCCCTTTGCTGGCCCCATCGGCGCTGTTGCCGTTGGCTATGTGGACGGCGAATACATCATCAACCCCGATGCCGAGCAGCGCGCAAAGAGCCGCCTTGCTCTGACCGTTGCGGGCACCAAGGATGCCGTTATGATGGTCGAGGCCGGTGCAAACGAAGTTACCGAGAAGGAGATGCTCGATGCTATCCTGCTCGGTCATGAATACATCAAGAAGATCGTTGCGTGGATAAGCGAGATCCAGGCCGAAGTCGGCAAGGAGAAGCTGATCCCCGAGATCCACACTCCCGATGAGGAGCTCAAGGAAAAGGTCATCGCCTACGCCCGCGAAAAGGTTGAATGGCAGCTCGACACCTTCGACCGCCACGAGCGCGAGGAGCGCACCGCGCAGGTCAAGGCCGAGACCATCGAGCATTTTGCCGAGGAATACCCCGATTCCGCTGCGGATATCGACGGCATCCTCTACAACCTGATGAAGGAAATTCTCCGCGATAAGATCATCAATCGCGGTATCCGTCCCGACGGCCGCAAGCATACCGACATTCGCCATATCTGGAGCGAGGTCGGCATCCTGCCCCGCACCCACGGCAGCGCCGTTTTCACCCGCGGTCAGACTCAGGTCATGACCATCGCCGCGCTCGGCACCCTTGGCGACGGCCAGACCATCGACGGCATTGGCGACGAGGTTTTCAAGCGCTATATCCACCACTACAACATGCCGCCGTACTCCACCGGCGAAGTCAAGCGCCTCGGCAGCCCCGGCAGGCGTGAGATCGGCCACGGCGCACTCGCGGAGCGCGCGCTGCTGCCCGTTATCCCCGATGAAAACGAATTCCCCTATGCGATCCGTCTTGTTTCCGAGGTCGTTTCCAGTAACGGCTCTACCTCTCAGGCCTCTATCTGCGGCAGCACCCTTGCCCTTATGGATGCGGGCGTTCCGATCAAGGCGCCCGTAGCGGGCTGCGCCATGGGTCTTATCAAGGACGACGAGACCGGCAACATCGCCATCCTTACCGATATCCAGGGTCTTGAGGACTTCATGGGCGATATGGACTTCAAGGTTGCCGGCACCACCGACGGCATCACCGCCATCCAAATGGATATCAAGATCAAGGGCATCGACGAGCAGATCCTCACCCGCGCGCTCGAGCAGGCACGCCAGGGCAGGCTCTACATCCTCGACAAGATGATGGAAGCCATCAGCGAGCCCCGCGAGGAGCTTTCGCCCTTTGCGCCGCGCATCATGCAGTTCAGCATCCATCCCGATAAGATCCGCGAGGTCATCGGCAGCGGCGGCAAGACCATCAACGGCATCATCGCCGAAACCGGCGTTAAGATCGACATCGAGGACGACGGCCGCGTATTCATCGCCAGCACCGATGCTGCTGCGGCTGAAAAGGCAAGGCAGATCATCGATAATATCGTTCGCGATATCGAGGTGGGCGACGTTATCCTCGGCAAGGTGGTCAACATCCTGCCCATCGGCGCTCAGGTCGAGCTTAAGCCCGGCAAGAAGGGTCTTGTGCATATCAGTAAGCTCGCCAACAAGCGCGTTGAGAAGGTTGAAGACGTCGTTTCCATCGGCGACGAGATCCTCGTTCGCGTAATCGACATCAAGCCCGACGGCAAGATTGACCTCACAAGGAAGGGACTTATTCCCGACGAGAACTGAGCCTGAAACTAAAAAATGGAATAAAGCCTTCCGCTCGCGCGGAAGGCTTTATTCATGAACTATTCATTATTCACTTTTCACCATTCACTGTCATTCTATCCCAAGCACTTGCTTGACCATGGTTCGAAGCTGCTCGGCTATCTCCTGCCTGCCCTTGAGCTGATCCTCCATGCTCATAAGCTTGCCCGTTGAATAATCCACCGAAAAAGTGTAGCGATAGCCCTTGTGGTCGATCTTTATCTGCTTCGAGCTAACGCGAGTGTACTCATATTCGTCCTCGTATAGCCTATCCTCCGCCGACCAGCCTTCGATCTTTCTGCAGCTTATCGAGAACTCGCAATGGTAATCCTCGCGCGGCTCTATCGGGATAACGCTATAAATGTTGTAGCCTATCGGCTTTGCCGAGCGATCCCGTCCGTCCATATTAAGCGAAAATTCCGTATAGGAATAGGAGGCCCCAAGGCCGAGCTCCTCAAGCTTCGGATACACGATAGCAAGCCTCGGATCGAGCTCGTTTTTGATCTCTTCGAGCGAACCGACCTTTTTGGTGAAGCTGTGATAAACCGGGGCGTGGCAGCTTATACAGGCGGCAATCGAGCCTACAAACAGCAGCAGCGCGCCGAGGATCGCTGCAATAATCATCGAAACGATCTTCAGCCTTCTTCGCCGCTCCAAGCTGCGCTCATAAAGACTTTTTGTTATATCATAGCCGGTTCTCATCGTTGAAGCCCTCCCTTTCAAGCTCGGTTTTCAGCGCCTTTTTCGCGCGGTACACAAGGTTTTCCACGGCATGGCGGCTCTTTTTCATGACCATTGCCGCCTCATCCGCCGTCATTTCCTCAAAATAGGTCAGATACACCGCCTGCTTCTGCTCGTCGTTCAGCTTATCCATGGCGCGGCGCACGGCTCTATGCCACTCGTCCCTTATCACCGCCGCTTCAACGCTCCCCAGCTCGATAAGCTCATTTTCGTGCGCCTCGATCGGATGCGGCGAGCGGCGGCGGTTCTTTCGCAAATACTCGGCAGCGGCGTTGCGGCCTATCGCGTAGAGAAAGGTTTTGAAGCTGCTTCTTCCGGAAAAGTGCGGGCGCTTGTCGATAAGCCGAAAGAAGCTCTCCTCCATCAGCTCCTCGGCGGTGAAAATATTGCCCACGATGGAATTGAGATAGAGCGTTAAGCCGTATTTATACTCGTCCACAAGCATCTCGAACGCGCCGCTGTCGCCCCCGAGAAAGCGCTCATAGAGATTTGCTCCGTTGTCCATAGAAGCCCTCGCTATGTCCTTCTATCTATTAGTTGCGGATAGCCCGAATAACTCCCGCAGTCTCCCCGAATATTTTCAATTATAACACAGCTCACCGGATCGGACAATGCAGAACGCCGCGGAAAAAACCGCGGCGTTCGTTTACGTTTTGCGCAGTGTCATTGCCATTGCTGCGAGTAGTAAAAGAAACTTGCAAGCGCAAACAGTATCAAGGCGCAGACGGCCGTGCTCAGGGCGAACAGCGCCCAGCCCTTCAAACCCTTGGGCTTGAAGCAGATGATGTAGAATACCATTATCAGCGCAAGCGAGATGAGCGCGAGTATGCCGCCGACGTTTGCCGTGATGGTGTTTGCATTGAAGCTGTTGCTTATATGGATAAGCTCGCCGTTTTCGCCGAGCGTGACCTGCGGACAGCCGCAGCCGTATTTTTCCACAAGCACCTGCTCGTTCAGTATTCGATACGGCAGATAGGCGAGCGGTATGATTAGCAGCCAGATATAGGTTTTTATAAATTTCTTTACCATAATAAAGCTCCTTTTCGGCGATCAATCCACGGCTGCGGAAGCTTGGTGCAGCAGCCCCGTTCGATCCTATTCGGTCACTGCAATTTCATCAGTTCCTAAGATGAATGACACAACGATTTTCACGAATTCATTCCGCTCCATTTGCCATGCATGGAACAGGTATTCTACTCCGTCAAGATAAAAGTGCGCTTCTATAAAATCATAGTACCCCCTGGGATCATCATAAGGACCATAAGGCATTTTTCGATAGCCGAAGGTTACCTCGGTTTCCCCGATGATACTTGTTTTGATCTCGTTTTCCGGTAAAATATAAATGCAATCGGTAAGCAGCCCTATTTTGGAAGCAGAGATAAGTATTCCGTGTTCCGCCGGAATATCATTGCCAAGAATGTCCGGCTCTCCATTCTCAAAATAACCGTACACCTCAAAGAATCCGAGAAATGCAGAGTCTTCCACTACTTCACCCGATTCTTTAGAAATGATAGCTTGAAGCGTTCCGTTGCCGGCTGGGGTAAAAGGTCCGACACCGGGGGTCAGATAATCCGGTATATAGGCAGGTGTTAAATCACGGCCATAATAATTACGGACTTCTTCTTCATCCCAAATTACGGATTCGTACAGTTCCGGGTTATCCACAATACGCGTTGCATCACCATCGGCTCGAAGACCCATTTCGTTAAAGACTATTCCATTCATGTGAACAACAGTATCGGCTCCCGCTATGCTTCCGGTTATCGCAGCCGTCGGCACGGGCGTTTCCGGCGCATCCGAAGGCGGGACGGTTTCCGGCGCATTTGTCATGGGAGCGGGCGTATAGTTCACCACGAGCTGCTCCCTGTCCATCGTTTTCAGCGCGCTGCTTATAACGGCGAAGCCGATCAGGCACGCTGCCGCCGCGCCGCCGCCGAGAGCCAAAGCGCGATACGTTTTTCCGCGCCTTGCCGCAAGCATGGTGTCGTATTCATCGCGGCGCGCGATTATATTTTTCACTATCTCGTAATTAGTTTTCATGGTTGAAGCCCTCCTTTTCAAGCTCGGCCCTAAGCGCTTTTTTGGCGCGGTACACAAGGTTTTCCACGGCATGGCGGCTCTTTTTCATTATCTGCGCCGCCTCCTCGCATTTCATTTCCTCAAAGAAGGTCAGATGCACCGCCTGCCGCTGCTCGCTTGGCAGGCTATCGAGTGCCCTTTTCAGGGCTGCCAGGCTCTCGTCCCTTATCACCGCCGCCTCGACGCTTTCGCGCTCGATAAGCTCGTTTTCGTGCGCCTCGATCGGCGCGATGGATGCGCGGGCGTTTTTTCTGATATAATCCACGGCGGCGTTTCGGCCTATCGCGTAAAGAAAGGTCTTGAAGCTGCTTTTTCCCGAAAAGCGCGGGCGCTTTGCGATCAGCCGAAAGAAGGTCTCCTCCATCAGCTCCTCGGCGGTGAAGATATTGCCCACGATGGAGTTCAGATAGAGCGTGAGCCCGTTTTTGTATTCGTCCACAAGCGCCGCAACAGCGCCGTCGTCGCCCGCAAGATAGCGCGCATAATTGTTTGCACCCGTGTCCATAGGATCACCTCGCTTTCGTTCTTCTGCCCGTTAGTCGCAAAAACTCGAAAAAACTCTCACGCTTTTCAAAATTTCTTTTGATTATAGCATGAAGGCGGCGGCTCGGCAACGCGAAAAAAACTCCGTATTCGCTCTTTATCTGCAATATCATCCTAATTTTATGAAATATCGTGCTTGACCTTGCCCGTTTATTATGTTATAGTTTATATAGTAAAAGCGGAGCGGCGATCGAACGTATCGAACGGCTCTCCGTATGAAATAATAGTAAAGTATAATAATTTTAGGAGGATAATACCATGGCAAACAATCCCTACAAGGGCACAAAGACCGAAAAGAACCTCTGGGAAGCCTTCGCGGGCGAATCCCAGGCGAGGAACAAGTACACCTATTTCGCTTCCGTTGCGAAGAAGGCTGGCTATGAGCAGATCGCGGAGCTTTTCCTCAAGACCGCGGACAACGAGAAGGAGCATGCAAAGCTTTGGTTCAAGGAGCTGGGCGAGCTCGGCACCGTTGAAGAGAACCTCGTTGCCGCTGCGAACGGAGAGAACTACGAGTGGACCGATATGTATGACCGCATGGCGCGCGAGGCCGAGGAAGAGGGCTTCACCGATCTTGCAAGGAAATTCCGCGGCGTTGCGGCGATCGAAAAGACCCACGAGGAGCGCTACCGCAAGCTTCTGCACAATGTTGAAACCAAGGAAGTTTTCGAGCGCGCGGGCGTTCAGGTCTGGGAATGCCGCAACTGCGGCCATATCGTGGTCGGCACCAAGGCGCCCGAGGTATGTCCCGTTTGTGCGCATCCCAAGAGCTATTTCGAGATCAAGTGCGAAAACTATTGAGCCAATAGAGCTAAAAGCTATCCCCCCCGATGGAGCGGCGGTTTTCCGCCGCTTCCTTTTTTCGTTTTTCTTTTGTGAAAACCCTTGACATTTCCCAATAATAGTGATAACTTTAAGGGTAGCGCCAAATACATAAAAATGGATCGGAATAATATGAAGCATACCTTTACGATAGTTACCGATACCTCGGCAAACCTGCCCACTCCCCTTTTGAAGGAGCACGGCATAGCGGTGCTGCCCCTCACCTACCATTTCGAGGGCGAGGAGCGAAGCTGCATGGATACCGTGCCGTTTCAAGGCGAAGCGGGCGAGTATTTCTATAAGAAGCTTTGCGAGGGCGAAAAGGTCATCACCTCTCAGGTCACGCCGCAGAAGTATATCGAAGCATTCGAGCCCCTGCTGCAAAACGGCGAGGATATCCTCTTCGTTGGCATGAGCTCCGGTATCAGCGGCTCCTACCACGCCTCCGAGGTGGCGGCGGAGCAGCTTCGGGAAAGCTATCCCGAGCGCAAGATACTCACCTTCGACACGCTCGCCGCATCGCTCGGCGAGGGTAAGGCGGTCGTGCACGCGATAGAGTACCGCGATGCGGGCATGAGCATAGAGGAAACGTACGACAAGCTGCTCGAGGATCGCGATGAGCTGTATCAGGTCGTTATTTTAGATGACCTCATGTTCCTGCATAGGGGCGGCCGCGTTTCCGCGCCCAAGGCGCTTCTTGGAAAGCTGCTCGGCGTTCGCCCGATACTCAAGGGCGACGAAGCGGGGCATCTCGTGGTTTGCGACAAGGCGAAGGGCAGAGCCCGCGGCATCGAAGTGCTTATCAAAAAGTACACCGAGCTTATCGACCGCGCGCGCGAACAGCTCGTTTGCATCGCCTATACCGACTGCAAGGAGGATGCGCTCGCGCTCAAGGAAAAACTTTGCGCCATCTTCAAGCCCAAGCAATTCATGGTTGAGCGTTATGAGCCCGTCACAGGCTCCTACGTCGGCCCCGGCACCATCGCGCTGTTCTTCGAGGGGAAGAAGGGCGTAAGGGCGTATTGAGCCGAAGCGGATTATAAAAACAGCAATACTGCAAAATTAAAAGGCGGATTCGACCGCCTTTTATAATTATGTTTATTTTCAAAACTCGTTTCAATTACAATTCGAACGCCCTATTCCGGAATGAACGATAGCAGCAGCAAAACCACGCTTATTATTATCAGCATTACACTTGAAACGATAAAAAAGCCATCGCGCTTGGCGTTTTTTACCATATCATTATTATTCATTTTCTTTCTGTAGCTGATGAGATTGCACACGGCCGTAACGAGTATAGCCACATACAGTATCAGTCTTAAAACATCCTTTATTCCCATTTCATTATCCTTTCCACCACATCCTCAAGATGCATACCCCTTGAGGCTTTAACGAGCAGCACATCGTCCGGTTTGACATAGGCTTTGAGCGCTTCTGCGGCATCCTCTTTCGCAACGTGGAAAACCTCCTTCATGCCCGCCTTTTTCGCGCCCTCTGCGATCTTCTCGCCGAGCCTGCCCACGGTGAACAGCGCTTCGAGGTTTTCTTTGCAGAATTCGCCGAGGCTTCTGTGAAGCTGCTCCTCATTTTCGCCAAGCTCGAGCATATCGCCCAATAGCGCGATGCGCCTTTCGCCCTTGAGCGCGGAAATCGAAGCGCGCATCGAGTCGGGGCCCGCGTTATAGCAATCGTCCACAAGCGTTATCTCGGCAAGCTTTTCCACCCTGCCGCGATGCCCCACGGGCGAATAATTCTCAAGCCCCGATTTGACCTGCTCGGCGGTGAGACCGAATTCAAGCGCGATCGTGGCGGCGGCTATCGCATCGAGCACCATGTGGCTTCCAACGGCGGGCAGCGAAACGCGCAGCGCCTTTTCGCGGTAGATGAGCGTAAACTCGGTGCGCTCAAGCCCGATCTGCTCCACGTCCTCCGCATGCACGGAGTAGCACTCGTCCACTCCGAAATACACGGCGGGAATGGGCGAATCAAAGCCTCTCAGCTTATCGTCCGCACCGTTCAAAAAGAGCTTGCCGCCCTCCTTCATATAGGGAATAAGCTCGGTTTTGGCCTTTAAAACGCCGTCACGATCGCCGAGGTTTTCAAGGTGCATATTGCCGATATTTGTGTACACGGCGTAATTCGGGCGCGCGACCTTGCCAAGCCTTTCCATCTCGCCGAAGGTGCTTATGCCAAGCTCTAAAACCGCCAGCTCATGGTGATCTTCAAGCCTGAAAAGCATCTGCGGCAGACCGAATTCGTTGTTAAAATTGCCCTCGGTGCTAAGAACATGCTCGAACTTCTGCTCCATAACGCAGGTGAGCATTTGGCGCGTGGTGGTTTTGCCAACGCTGCCCACGACCGCGATCACGGTAACGCCGCTCTTTTCGCGAAGATGCGCCGCTATACCCTGCATCGCCGCCAGGCTGCTCTCAACGCGGATATGCGGATACGGAACATCCTGCTCGCTTATCGCGCAAAGTGCGCCCTTTTCCGCCGCCATTTTGATATAGTCGTGTCCGTCCACCCTTTCGCCCTTTATCGCAACGAAAAGGCTTCCCCGCTCTATCTTTCGGCTGTCCAGAGTTATCGAGGATACGAGCGCGGCATCTGCATCAATCCCTTCGCAGTTCACGAGCTTGCCGCCCGCCGCCTTTACGGCTTCCTTCAAGGTCAGTTCGATCATATTCTTATTTCCTTCTGTATTCGCTTATTATTCGTTCTGCTTGCGCTCAAGCTTCATGCTCTCCGCGATTATCCTCTCAAGCAGCGCGGGAAACTCGATCCCGGCAGCGGCGGCCTCCTGCGGAAGCAGGCTTGTGGGTGTCATGCCGGGCGTGGTATTCGCCTCAAGGCAGTAAACGCCGTTGTCGTCCACCATGAAATCCACCCTCGCATACGCGCCGAGGCCGAGCGCCTTGAACACGGCGCGGGTGCAGCGCTCCAGCTCCTTTTTGAGCTGCGGATTTATTTCAGCGGGGCAAATTTCCATCGTTGCGCCGGGCTGATATTTATTTTTATAATCGTAAAAACCCTCTTTGGGTATTATCTCGATTGCGGGAAATACCGTGTCGCCCACTATTCCGACCGAAAACTCCCTGCCGCGAATGTATCTTTCAACGATGATCGTGTCCTCATAGGCGGAGGCCGCCTCTATCGCGGTGCGGAAATCGCTTTCATCGTAGGCGATCGAAACGCCAACGCTTGAGCCGAGGCTTGCGGGCTTCACAACGCAGGGGAAGCCGAGCCATGCGCACTTTTTGACGGCCTCGTCCGCGCTTTCGCCGTGCAGGATAACGTCCTCGGGCGTTGGAATGTCGTGCTCGCGGAAAACGAGCTTGGAAATGCTCTTATTCATCGCAAGCAGGCTGCCCTGCGAGCCCGCGCCGGTGTAGCGAATATTCATCATGTCGAACGCGGCCTGAAGCTTGCCGTTCTCACCCTCGTCGCCGTGCAGCGCGTTGAAAACGATGTCCGCCTCGCGGCAGAGCTCGAGAACGTTCTTGCCGAAAAAGCCCTCTTTTCTTTCAAAAAACGGGCGCACATCCGGCGCGGTGGAGGTTATTTTATACTCGGGTATCGGAATATTTTTTGAAAACGCCTCGGCGGGCGCGCAGTCGAGCTCCACGCCCAAACAGGCATCGGCAAGCACCACTTCATGCCCCGAAGCGCGAAGCGCCTTTGCAACCATGCTGCCCGTGGAGAGCGAAACGTCCCTCTCATTCGATCTTCCGCCGCAGATAACAACTATCTTCATACTTTTACCTTACCTCTTTAATTTTTTAACGCGCAAACGGTTTCACCCGCGCCGTTTTCTATTCTATTCGGCTCCGCAGCGCATTTTGCCAAAGCGTGAGCCGCATAATAAATCATTATAGATTATAGCACAAACGCCGTTTTTTTCAAGTAAAAAACAATATTTTATTCTTTTTCGGCGTGCGGCGCATAAGCCGCCTCCGCTTTGGGCAAACTCTTACCGTGCGGCGCGAGCCGTATGAATAAAAGACAATCTAAGCAACATGAAAAGGAGAACCGAAATGAGCAAGGACAGGATCGGCAATCAGACCATCGGCTGCAGCGTACGAAGCTGCCGCCACAACGATCAGGGCAATTACTGCGAGCTTTCCCGCATCGAGGTGAAACCCTGCACCCACCACGACCACAACCATACCTGCGCCGGCAAGCCCGAGGACGAGAGCCTCTGCGGAAGCTATCAGATGAAGTAAACTTCTTCCTTCAAACGGAGCAAGGGTAAAAGCAGGAAAATATTCCTCCTTCCGTTTCCTTTATTGGAAAAAAGCAAAGTGCGTGCGGAAAAAGCGCCCCAACGGAGCGCTTTTTTCGCATTTCAAACTGTATTTACTCTTGGTTTGCTTCAGTTCAGCCCCATCGCCGTTCTCAGCACCGTCAGCGCATCGGAAACCTCGATCGCTCCGCTTGCGTTCATATCCGCAAGCATCTGCTGTGCAGGGGTCAACTCGACAAGCCCCATCGCCGAGCGAAGGATCATCAGCGCATCGGCAACGGTAATGTCTCCGGTTCCGTCCACGTCGCCCGGTGTCGCGCTCTGCGCATCGCCGCTGTAGCTAACGTTATCCACATAGCCGCAGTCGTCCAGCGCATGAACGCTGGCATCCTTCTTATAGCGCCACTCGAAGGTGTAGCTGCCCGTGCTCGGCGCGGTGTAGACTATCGTTTCCCAATCGGGCGCACCGAAGATCTGGCTGCCCTGGAGCTGGTTGTTTGCATAGAAGCCGAGCTTATCGTAGTTTTCGCTCGAAACCTTCCAATCGAAGGTCAGGGTCTCCCCCGCCTCCATGTCGAGAACGAGGCGCAGAGTAGAGGTGGAGTTATTCACGCCCTTGTTGCCGCTCTTTGCGGCGAGCCTGCCGTCGATCAGCACGCTCTGCCACGGCTGCTGCGTGGAGGTGAATTCAAGGCTGCCGCCCTGAACGTTCAGCACCTCGCTTATCGGCGGAAGCGGGATTATGTTCACATCGCAATATGCCCTGCCGATATTCGAGCCGTTCACGGCAACGTCGCAATAAACGCGGGTCGTGCCGAGCTCAACGCCTGTTATGCGCACCACGTTGTCGTTTCCGATAACGGCGGCAACGGCCTCGTTCTCGCTGTGCCAAGTGAGGTCGTAATTGTTTGCATTCTCGGGCACCCTGCTGAATCTAACTGCCGAAGAGGTGCCGACGTGGATATCGATGCTTTCGGGCGCAAGGCTGTAGCTTTCAAGCTCAACGGGCTCTACCTCCGCGCCGAAAAGCTGCCAATCGCAATGAACGGTCTGGTGGCTGTCCGGATTCGAGGGATAGGGATCGACGGGGCTCATGATTACTGGATACGCCGCGCCGTTCGGGGTGCTCATGAGCGGATCGTAGTTTCCAAGCTCCGCCGTCATCGCGTTGAACGCCTCGGCAACGGTCGTGTCGTTGTACTTCATGTTGTTCCAGAAATGGGTCTCATAGCGATATTCGCCGCCGAAGGTAACGGTCTGCGAATAGCCGTAAACGCAGCCAGCGCCCGCGCGAATAAGCGCCGCACCGGTCTCGCCGTGATTGCTCCTGATCATGCCCTCGCACATCGCCATCCAAACTATGCTGTTCGGAAGCTCGCGGGGAGCGTGATGCTCTATGTATCTTCCATCTATATAAGCGGAATTGCTGCCGGAGCTCGATGCCCAGCCGTTCTGATAATCCTCGCTCGTGATGCCCTCATTGGTGGTCAGCGCCAGATAGCCGTCCGCACCGTGGGAATCCATGAGCACGATACCCGCATCGGGGAACGCCGCCGCGATGTTCGGGCCGGTCGCGTTCGAGGTGGAAAGCACCGTGTAGCTGCCGCCCGTTGCCTCGGCGATGGAGGAAGCCTCGTTGCGGTACTGATTGGTGAAGTTAGCATCCTGACCGTAGAAGGGGCCGATCAGAAGAACGTCCATATCGGTTGAGCCGTTCTTTTCGCCGATGGTGCCTGCGATGTCCTCAAGCAGCGCCTCGTCCACAGCGGGAGTATGCTTCTCATTGCGGCTCGTGTAGTTGTAGTTGCAGAGCATTCCGTTCACGCGGAAGGTGAAGCCGCCGTTTCGCACGGCGCTTACGCTGCCCTCGTCCACAAGCTCGTTTGAAAGCGCGGCAATACGAACCGCGGAAGCCACGTCGTTCTTCGCCGCGTTCATGCTCAGGCTGTCCGCTTCGACTGCATCCAGCTCCTTCCAAACCCTATCGAGCAGACCGAGCATGGCCTTCTCGTTTGCATCTGATGCGACCTTCTCCGCAAACGAAGCAGGCACGCAGAGCGCGAGCATGAGCACGACCAAGATGATTGAAACAATGCGTTTGATCTTCATTTTAATAACCTCCTGTCAAAATTATTATCTACCTTTTACTGTTCGACAAGCCCCCGCGCGTTGGCTTTGGGCTATGGCTTTCGCCGATGCGGCGGACGTGCCGCAGGCGAATAATAGAAGTGTTAAAACAATCGACAAAAGCTTCTTCATGCATTAGACCTCCCTTGAAACAGTTGTTTCTACCTTGAGGCAATTATACATCAACTCCATTTTAAAAACAAGGCAAAACGTTGCAAAACGCTCGGCAGAAATGCCGATTATACTAAAGTTTTTTCCATTCTTAAAACGGCGCGTTCCCGTGCCGCCGCGATTCTGTATACAAAAAGCAACGGCTCCGCTTTCACGGAGCCGCCGCATTATTGCGGTTTGATTCCTGCCTTCAAAAGCATCGGCTTATGTAAGCAGAACGAATGTGCAGAAAATGACACCCACGGTAAACAGTATGATCCCCGGCAGAATCAGAAGGTCTTTTCCCACTTCGCTTATCCGCAGATTCTTTGAGTTGTCATAGAAAAGTCCAAGAAGGAATTTATCGAGCTTAATTATTGCTTCCGTTATAAAGTTGAATGCGAAGCCCAGAGCCAAAAACAACAGCCCGATCAGAAATGCCTTAATATGTACCGACAGCCTGGTTTGCGGGTTGCCCATAACCATATCGAGGATCGCCTTATCGGAGATACCGAGTTTAAAGCTTGCATTTTTTTGAACATAATCATCGATTTTGTGATCCCACTCGTATGCGGAGCTCCATTTCCGCTCGCGTAAGCTGTATGAGTCGCTTATGACCGTAACGCCGTCCTCGGAAAACAGTCTGACCGTTCTGAGCGAATCGCTGCCGGAAGTTTCGACTAGAAGCTGCACCTTTTCATCATTTTCGGAGCAGAGATCAATTTTGAATTGCATTGGCTCCGTCAATACTCTGACCGTGGAAGAAGCCCTGCCTGCATAGGTTTTATTGGGAATATACCAGCCTTCATCGTTTATAAAGTCGTCATCAGTATACATTGTAAAGAAAGTCGATCTATCCCACACGCCCCTGTTAAACCCGAAGACCGCCGTAAGAGCCGCCAGAGCCAAAAGAACACAAAGCTCAATGATGATTATGATTCGTTTAAAACTCATACAATTTCCTCCATGAAAAAGGAATTACAGATTCGGTATCATTCATATCGTTTCGCCTGATATACCCGCTGTTTTAGAAGCCGAAATTCATATCCGGCTCCAGTGCTCTGCTAAAGCTAAACACGGTGCCGTCCTCAAATTCGGCAAAGAACGGCGAGGGCTTCTTTTCAAAGTAGGGCGATTCGGCTTCAAGAAGCACGAGCGTGCCGTCCTTTTCAATTTTGAAGGTGCAGACCAATTCATCCTGCCTGTTGAATGCCTTGAGCCTATCGCCCTCAACGGTATAGCAGCCGCTTAAAAAAAGCGAATCGTATGGCTGAGTAAAGTGGAGCACAAATTTCTGCTGAATCGTATCTATTCCCATGCTTTTTATGCCCTGATCGACAGATTTTCCGCAATACCAACCGCTTTTAAACTTAACGGTTTCCGAGATACGCTCCTGCGAATCGGCATGCGCTGTGCTGACTGCCTTGGGGATGATAAGCAAGGCGCACACAAGCACGGAAAGCACAAGTAAGCTAACTGATACAATGATTCTTCTGTTCATAATCTCATCTCCCTTTTATATGCTTCTTTGTCATTATTCGCGCATAGTATACTATGTTTCATAGTCTAACCTACGCTCTTCTGTTTGTCAACCCTTTTTTGAGATAGTTTAAAAAGTTATTTATTCAACCACGTCGTTCTTTTGTGGAATTATAAAAGCAGCGGCTCCGCTTTCACGGAGCCTCCGCTCGGTTATGCACTTTATTTGGATAGTTTATCGGCAGTTACGAATACTCCCCATCCGTCCTCCATCGGCAGCGCCACGCCATCTTCAAGCATCACATAAGGTGCATCCATCAGTATCTGCAGATTCGCCTGATCGTTCTTTTCCGGATACTCGGTTATTGGAACGATGGAACTGATGCTTCCGAGGGGCTCCTCCTCCGGCTTATCAATGAATCTGCTGTTGAAATAATAAACCGTTCCTTCAATCATAACCGCCGGCACAAGCACATTCGGAGCTTCCGTGGGTAAAACGGTAACGGGCGTTTCGCTCGGTATAGCAGTCGGAGCGGCAGAGCTTTCGCTCCCGTTACCCGGCGTTTTTGTTTCCGTCTGCACCTTCTGTCGGCAGGCAAAAACGGATAGCAGAACGGCGGCAGCCAACACAAGCAAAAAAGTCTTCTTAAACATAAAGCACCTCCGATTTTCAATAAAGTACACTATTTTGTGGGTTGTATAAAAGATATCATACCTTACGGTTACGTGTCAACAGCAAGGTCTTAGAAATACAAAAAGTTAATGCAAATGACATAATTCATATTGTGTCGTATGTTTCTTGACACAAAAGCAGCGACCCCGCTTCCACGGAGCCGCCGCTCGGGTTATCAACTCAGTTCATGCAGGTTTACTGCATATCGTTGAGCTTCTGATAGTATTCAAACTTATCCTTGGCTTCCTTCTCGGCGCGCTCGAAGAGCTCGGCGGCTGCCTCGGGGAACTGCTGCTTCAGAGCGGAGTAGCGGTTCTCGCCCAGGATGAACTCGCGGAAGTCCGCAGTCGCGGGCTTGCTGTCGAGGGTGAAGGGGTTCTTGCCCTCTGCTGCGAGATCGGGGTTGTACCTGTAAAGGGGCCAGTAGCCTGCCTCAACTGCCTTCTTCGCCTCAGCCTGGGACTTGCCCATGCCGGTCTTGATGCCGTGGTTGATGCAGGGAGCGTAAGCGATGATGAGGGACGGTCCCTTATAGGCCTCGGCCTCGGTGATCGCCTTCATCAGCTGAGCGGGGTTCGCGCCCATGCAGACCTTGGCAACGTAGACGTAGCCGTAGCTCATCGCCATCATGCCGAGATCCTTCTTCTTGGTGCGCTTACCGGCGGCAGCGAACTTCGCAACGGAGCCGGTGGGGGTAGCCTTAGAGGACTGACCGCCGGTGTTGGAGTAAACCTCGGTGTCCATAACCAGAACGTTAACGTCCTCGTCCATAGCCAGAACGTGATCGAGTCCGCCGTAACCGATGTCGTATGCCCAACCATCGCCGCCGAAGATCCACTGGCTCTTCTTAACGAACATATCCTTGAGCTCAACGATCTGCTTTGCGATCTCATCGCAATCACAGCCGCAGTTATTGCAGTTTTCAACCATCTCGATAACGGGCTGAGCGGTCTTCCTGCTGCCCTCGGCATCGTCCATAGCCTCGAGCCATGCATTGCACTTGGCCTTGCCTTCGTCGTCGCAGCCTTCTGCGAGCTGACGAACGAGGTCCGCGAGCTTCTCCCTGCGGTGGGAGGTTGCAAGGTTCATACCGAAGCCGAACTCGGCGTTATCTTCGAAGAGGGAGTTTGCCCATGCGGGGCCGTGGCCCTGCTTATTTACGGTGTAGGGGCAGGTGGGGGCGCTTCCGCCGTAGATGGATGAGCAGCCGGTTGCGTTTGCAACGATCATCCTGTCGCCGAAGAGCTGGGTGATCAGCTTAACGTAGGGAGTTTCGCCGCAGCCTGCGCAAGCGCCGGAGAACTCGAAGAGGGGCTGCAGATACTGGCTGCCCTTAACGGTGGCCTTGTTGACGGGCAGGTCGAGCTCGGGAAGCTCGATTGCGAAGTTCCAGTTGTCGTTCTGAACCTTTTCTTCCTCGGCAAGGGGCTTCATAGCAAGAGCCTTGGTCTTGGCGGGACATACGTCAACGCAGTTGCCGCAGCCGGTGCAGTCGTAGGGGCTGACCTGGATACGGAAGAGCTTGCCGTCGCCAACGCCGGTGGCCTTCTTGGAAACGAATGCTTCGGGAGCCTCGGTGCCCTCTTCCATCACGAAGGGACGCAGACAGGCGTGGGGGCAAACGAGGGAGCACTGGTTGCACTGGATGCAGTTTTCGGGGATCCAGGAGGGAACCTCAACGGCGATGCCGCGCTTCTCGTACTTGGTGGTGCCGGTGGGAACGAAGCCGTCCGCAGCAAGCTTGCTGACGGGGAGCTTGTCGCCCTGCTGAGCAAGAACGGGCTTGATGAACTCAACGAAGTACGGATCGTCGCTTACGTGCATAGCGGTCGCGCCTTCGGTGGCAGTTGCCCAGCTGTCGGGGTACTTAACTTCAACGATGCCGGTGATGCCGATATCGATCGCGGCGTAGTTCTTCTGAACAACGTCCTCACCCTTCTTTGCGTAGCTCTTCTTAGCTGCAGCCTTCATGTATTCGATCGCCTCGTCGGCGGGAATAACTTCGGCAAGCTTGAAGAATGCGCTCTGCATGATGGTGTTGATGCGGCCGCCCATGCCAACCTCGCGGGCAAGCTTAACGGCATCGATATTGTAGAAACGGATATGCTTTGCCGCAATGGTCTTCTTCATCTCGGCGGGAAGCTCCTTGTCCATCTCCTCGGTGGTCCAGGGGCTGTTCAGAAGGAACACGCCGCCGTCCTTGAGACCCTCGAGCACGTCGTAGCGGGTAACGTAGCTGGGGTTATGGCAGGCAACGAAGTCCGCGCTGTCGATGAGATAGGGGCTCTGGATGGGAGTCTTGCCGAAGCGGAGGTGGCTGATGGTCAGACCGCCGGACTTCTTGGAGTCGTAGGCGAAGTAGCCCTGAGCGTACATATTGGTGTGGTCACCGATGATCTTGATGCTGTTCTTGTTTGCGCCAACGGTGCCGTCGGAGCCGAGACCGAAGAACTTGCAGCAGATGGTGCCCTCGGGAGCGGCGTTCACAAGCTCGCCAAGCTCGAGGGAGGTGTGCATAACGTCATCAACGATACCAACGGTGAAGTGGTTCTTGGGCTCACTCTTGGCAAGGTTGTCATAGATGGCCTTTACCATGGTGGGAGTGAACTCCTTGCTGCCGAGACCGTAGCGGCCGCCAACGACCTTGATATCACCGCGGCCGGCTTCCGCCAGAGCGTTCACGATATCCAGATAGAGGGGTTCGCCCTGAGCGCCGGGCTCCTTGGTGCGGTCGAGAACCGCGATTCTCTTGCAGCTTGCGGGGATGGCGTTGATGAACCTGTCCGCAGCGAAGGGCCTGTAAAGGCGAACCTTGATGGCGCCGATCTTCTCGCCCTTCTTGACGAGGTGGTTGATGGTCTCCTCAACAACGTCCGCACCGCTGCCCATAACTACGATAACGCGCTCCGCATCGGGTGCGCCGACGTAATCAAACAGATGATACTTCCTGCCGGTGATCTCGCCGACCTTTTCCATGTAGTACTCCACGACCTCGGGAACCTTCGCGTAGTGGATGTTTGCAGCCTCGCGGCCCTGGAAGTAGATGTCGGGGTTCTGAGCGGTACCCGCCTGATGGGGATGCTCGGGGTTGAGAGCGCGCTCGCGGAACTTGCGAACAGCGTCCATATCCAGAAGCTTGCCCATATCCTCATATTCGATCTGCTCGATCTTCTGAACCTCGTGGGAGGTGCGGAAGCCGTCGAAGAAATGAACGAAGGGAACGCTGGACTTGATGGCGGAAAGATGGGTTACGAGCGCAAGGTCCATAACCTCCTGAACGGAAGCCGCGGAGAGCATCGCAAAGCCGGTCTGACGGCAGCCCATAACGTCGCTGTGATCGCCGAAGATGGACAGGGAGTGCGCGGCAAGAGCGCGGGCGGATACGTGGAACACGCCGGGAAGCAGCTCGCCGGAGATCTTGTACATATTGGGGATCATCAGAAGAAGACCCTGGGAAGCGGTGAAGGTGGTGGTCAGCGCGCCTGCGGAGAGGGAGCCGTGAACAGCGCCTGCTGCGCCGCCCTCGGACTGCATCTCGGCGATGCGAACCTTCTGGCCGAACAGGTTGATCCTGCCCTGAGCGCCCCATTCATCGGCAACCTCTGCCATGGGGGAAGAAGGAGTGATGGGGTAGATCGCTGCAACGTCCGAGAACGCATACGCAACGTGCGCAGCAGCGGTATTGCCATCGATAGTGACGGTCTTTGCCATTGAGAGAATCCTCCTAAAAATATTGTCCCGCGGCGAAAAGCCGCGAAAAGAATAAACGGAAACAAAGTCCGCCTCTATTATAGTACCGCAAGGCATTTAAGGCAAGCGAAATTTGCCTTATTTATAAAGTATATTTGAGTTTTAAGCCCCCGCTCGGCGCTGCGAACGGGGGCTTGGGCGGTAATGTGGATTCTCAATTAAAGTCTTGACTGCCTCGGCTCTTTTAGGGCTTTTTGAAAAGCCTTATGATGAGCAGCGTGCAGATCATCAGAATTATGCCGATGGGGAGAGCGAGAATCAGGGGGAAGCCGGGGATAAGGTTGAACACGCCGGCCAACAGATACGTGACCGCACTTACGCCCGCCACCGTCAGCGCATACGGGAGCTGCGTTGAAACATGCGCAACGTGGTCGCATTGTGCGCCCGCGCTCGCCATGATGGTGGTGTCGGATATCGGAGAGCAGTGATCGCCGCAAACCGCGCCCGCCATGCACGCGCTGACACAGACCACGCCGAGGGGAGCGGTCAGCGGGAACACGCTGAGGGTGATTGGGATCAGTATGGTGAAGGTGCCCCAGCTCGTGCCGGTTGCGAACGAAAGTCCGCAGGCAATAAGGAAGATTATCGCGGGCAGGAAGATCTGGAAGCCTTCCGCCGAGGTTTGAACAAGCCCTTCGACGTATGCCGCAGCGCCAAGGCTGTCGGTCATAGCCTTGAGGCTCCATGCGAAGGTCAGAATGAGTATCGCGGGAACCATGGACTTGAAGCCCTCAGGGATACAGCCGGTCAGATCCTTGAAGGAGATCACACGGCGGCAGAGATAGTAGATGAAGGTGATGATAAGCGTTACCGCCGAGCCGAGCATAAGACCGACGGAGGCATCCGAATCGGAGAAGGACGAGATGAAGTCCTTACCCTCGAAGAAGCCGCCGGAGTAGATCATGCCAATTACACAGCAGATGATGAGCAGCACGATGGGAAGCACAAGATCGATAACTTTGCCCTTGGGGTTGGCGTTTTCATTCGCTTCCTCGGCAAGCGCCTTCATGCCCGAGAAGAGATCGCCCTTTTCCTTCGCGTTCTTCTCATGCTTCGCCATCGGACCATAGTCCAGCTTGGTGATCGCAAGGAAGATCATCATTATCAGAGTGAGTATCGCGTAGAAATTGAAAGGTATCGCCTTTATGAACACCTCCAGACCGTTTACGTCCTTTACGCACGATGAAACGGCGGCCGCCCATGACGAGATAGGCGCGATTATGCAGATCGGCGCGGCGGTGGCGTCGATAAGATAGGCAAGCTTTGCGCGGCTGATCCTGCTCTTATCCGTAACGGGGCGCATGACCGAGCCAACGGTGAGGCAGTTGAAATAGTCGTCGATGAAGATGAGCGAGCCGAGCGCGACGGTGGCGAGCTGTGCGCCCGTTCTCGATTTGATCTTTGAGGAGGCCCATCTGCCGAAGGCAGCAGAGCCTCCGGCCTTGTTCATCATCATAACGATCACGCCGAGTATGACGAGGAACACGAGGATACCAACGTTGTAGGAATCCGAGAGGGAAGCGACTATGCCGTTGTTGAATGCGTGCGTGAGGGTTACTTCAAGATTGAAATTTGCATACAGTAATCCGCCAACTATGATGCCGACGAAAAGCGACGTGTAGACCTCTTTTGTGATGAGCGCCAGCGCGATTGCGATTATCGGCGGCAGAAGCGACCAGAAGGTTTTATAGAACGGTGATGCCGGAGCTTCCTCGCCCTCGGCAAGTGCGATCATGCTTACCGCGGCCATGATAACTATCAAGGCTACCGCGGCAAGCATCCATCTTCGGGTTCTTTTCGTCATCGAAAAATCTCCTCTCGGACTATTTGATTATTTGTCAAAAACTGACTCATATATTGTATCATATAGTTGCAATCGGAATCAATAGTTTTTTTCAAAATCAAGCACAACTTTTATATAATTTTGTTTGTGCGCCGTTTCAACCCTTTCAAGCAAGAAAAAGGAACTCATTTGCGCTCCCCGCGCTCCTGCGTTCCCTTTTATCGTATTATTCCTTGCTCGCTTCCTCTGCGTTAAGCCCCGTCAGCTTTTCAAAAACGGGCAGTTCCCAGCAGGGGAAGTAGATCCCATAGTTCTCTCCCCCATGCTCAAGCTCGAGGATATGATAGGTTTTCGCGCTAACGCCGTAATTGTTCGCAGCGAGCTTATATTGGCTGAATCTTCCCTCTCTCGGTTTCTCGTCCTTATTCCAGAGCATCGCCGTGTTGCTCTTTTTAACGGTGCGTATCCGTTTCATTTCGCAGAGCGGGAAAGCCCAAACCTCATTTGTGCCCCAAAGCATCAGCGCATCGTTTTGGCGGTAGGCGTGCACCTCAATATTCATGAAGAACGGCGGATTTGAATTCACGCACTTTCCGTTTTTGACCTTGTAATCGAGCGTATAAACATCGACCGCCTCGGCGTTTTCCGGCACTCCGAGCTCCGACCGCGCCTTATCGAGCGCGGCTTCAAGCGCCTCATTTGCCGCCGCCGCTTCGCCCGAAACGAGCATTTTCCGTTTTTTCAGCCTTCCGATCAAGGTGAGCGCGAGCCATGCTGCGCCGCCGATCACAAAGACATAGAGCCACGGCGCGGCGTTTTTCATCACCCCCGCAAAGCCGTGATCGATCACGCCATCAAAAACTCCGGCAAACCCAAGGAGCGCAGCCGCGCCGACTATCCCCTGAAGGATAGTGCCGTACCACGGAAGTCCGCTCTTTTTTTCAACCGCAAGCGCCGAATCCGCCGCACCCTCGAGCTTCGCTTCAAGCTCAGCTCCGACCTTGCTAAGAATAAACTCATCGGAATTATTCCAATCGTTTCGCCTGTCCGTGGTTATATCTGTTCCGAATACCGGTTTCATTTTCCTCTCCTGCAATTTGTTTTTTTATAGTTTGTTTGGCAGCAAACGCGCCCCCGCGAAGAGAGCGCGTTTGCCTGCATTTTTCAGTTTACAAAAAGATACTCGCGTTTTTTATAATAGATGCGATTCAAAACTATCATCAAGACGGATGTAACCGCCGTACAAATCGCTTGAAGGATGAAACTTCCGGAATCGAATTCAACACCGTGAGCATTTGAAAACTTCTTTAGGATCACAATTATGACTATAAGATAGATAATGCTGATAACTGCGCTTGCCGCATAGAGCATCAGCAGCAGCTTGGGCGAGCCCTTCAGCTTATAGAGCAGCCTGTATGCGGTAATAAAGTCGAATATGCCGAAGCCGATAATAAGAATGCCGTAGATAACGTCAATGGGCTTGAGCGCCGGTAATACAGCGTAAACGAACTTGGCCGCACCGTCCCCAAATTCGCGGCTGTATTGCCATCCGGCGAGCACCGAAATGCCGTTGATTATGTTTACCACGCCGCCTAACCACAGCAGGAAATACACAAGGAACTTATGCCATTTCATCGGCATGACTATTTTCGAAATAGATTCCGCATACGGATTGGCGTATATGCCCGCGGGGATGCTTGCTGGCGCGGAAGCTGCGCTTGCAGCCGCCTTCACTTCGGTTTCAACTTCACGCACGGCTTCAGCGGCCTCAATTTCGACCTTCGCGCCGCAGCCTTCGCAGAAACGGGCGTTTTCAGCGAGCTGCCGGCCACAGTTTTTACAATTCATTTTCAAGTCCTCCTTGGTTTATGCTGCGTTTTTCAGCCGATAAAGTATACATTTTTTATCTGTTATTTTCAATGCCATACCTTGAAATATATGCGCACATACATATACCAAAACCGAAGCCCGGCGTGAACCGGGCTTGAGGCATTGTTCAATTTGCGCTGTTAGGGGAGTTTTTTATTTTACGCTATGCCCATCGCAAGGCGCATTATCGAAAGCGCATCCGCAACGGTGATGCTTCCGCTGCCGTCAATATCGCCGTTCTCTGGGCAGGGCAGGCTGCCGATAAGCCCCATCGCATAGCGAAGCGCGAGCACGGCATCCGCAATGTTCACCGCCCCGTTTCCGTCCACGTCGCCGATCAGCCCCGCCGCCGCGAATCGGGCGGTCAGCGCGGTGGGCGCGTTTTGATAGTTCAGATCGTATTCCGAAGCGGTTGAAACAAGGCTGCCCGAGGAGGTGTACCAGCCCTCGAAGCGGTTGCCCGGCGCGGGCACGGCAAAAACCATGCTCGTGCGCACGCCCGCCGTAACGTAATGATCGTAGCCGATATAGCCGCCGCCCTGCGTGTTCAGCGTGTTCATCGGAAGCGCGGAGATCGCGGAAAGCGAAAGCGCGGTCAGCTCGTTGCCATGCGTTTTGAGATTGGTAAGCGCGGTGTTGTTATTGAGCGAGAGCGAGGTCAGCGCGTTGTTCTCGCAGTAAAGCTTCCAAAGCTGCCTGTTTGATGAAAGGTTCAGGCTCGTGAGCCTGTTGTCGCCGCAAACGAGCTCCTCAAGCTGGGAATAGCCCGAGGTATTCAGCGCGGTAAGCAAATTCTCCTGACAATGAAGAATTTTCAGTCCGCTTGCGGTGAAGTTCAGCGACGAAATGCGGTTTTTTCCGCAATAGAGCATCTTGAGCGCGGTGCAGCCGGTTAGGTTCAGATTCGCGATCATATTATCGCTGCACTCCACCTCCTGCAGGCGGTTTTTGCCCGAGCAGTTGAGCGAGGTCAGCCCGTTCTTCGAGCAGCCGAGCAGCCGGAGGTAATTGCAGCCCGTCAGATCGAGCGAAGTCAGCGCGTTGTCGTCACAAAAGAGCGAATCGAGCACGGCGCAGCCCGTAACGTTCAGATTGGTCATGCCGTTGTGCATACAGTTCAGCGTTTCAAGCGCGCTCATATAGGAAACGTTCAGCGAAGCGATCTCGTTGCCTGCGCAGGAGAGCGATTTTAGGCGCGTAAGGCCCGAAACGGAGAGGCTCGTCAGCCTGCTGTCAGCAACCGAAAGGCTCGTAAGCTGAGTGCAGCCCGAAACGTTCACCGAGGTGAACTCATTTCCGCTCGCGTAAACGGTTTGAAGCGCGGTGCAGCCCGAAACATTCAGCGATGCAATATTGTTTACATTACAATATAAATATTTAAGCGAGGTGCAGCCCGAAAGATCGAGGTTTCCCACAAGGCGGCAGTTCTCGATGCGAACGGTATCTATGCGCTTGGTGCCGCTGACGGTGCGCCAAAGCACGCGCGGAACGAGCGTGTAATAGCCGTTCAGATCGTTGCCGAAGGTGCTGCCCCAGGAGTTGGGGTTATTCGCATCGTAGCTATCCGAGAGCTTCGCGCCGTTCTTAACGCCGCTCTCGTCCGTCTGCTCCAAAAAGGTCGCGATCTTGTTGTAATCCGCCGCATTATAGCCGCTCGGAACGTTCCAGCAGGGCTCGACCGAAACCGAATCCAGCGCAAGCGCGGGCAGCGCGGGCAGCGCCGTCAGCGCCATAACGAGCGCTGCGGCCAATGAGATAATACGCTTTTTCATTTTAACTCCTCCGAAAACCAAATGATTTTTATTCAAAATGTTCCTTTGCCTCGAACACGCGGCAGATATTCTGATAATCGCCGAAAACGGTCAGCTTCTCGCCCACGTTAAAAACCGTGTCCTTATGCGGAGGCTCCACCCTGCCGTGCTTATCCTCAACGAGCATGATCAGGATATTGTGCTCCTCCTTGATGCGCGATTCAAAAAGCTTTTTGCCCGAAAGCGCTTTCGGCACCTCGCGAACGTGTACCTGCGCGATGCAGCCCTTTCCGATATGGTCGATTATCATAACAGAGTTCGCCGTTTCGGTATGCGTTATATTGCCGACCGCCTTTAAAACGAGCGCGCTTCCGAACGAGCGCACGGCGGGGATGCGCAGAATGATTATCAGAAGCGCCACCATGCCGACCGGGATCAGAAGCCCCAGCACGTACTGCCCCACCTGCGTTATCTTGAGCGACATAAACACGTTGATAAACGCCGAAACGACCGAGATATTGAAAACGTAGCCGAAAAGCATCGTTACCCTTGCAAGCCGCCTTCTGCGCCGCGTGGAGATGATCATTTCGCTTTCGCGCGTGGTGAAGCCCGAGCCCGTGAGCAGCGAAACCACCTGAAACCGCGCCTTTTCCTCGGGCAGACCGATCAGGCGGAAGAGCAGGGTGAACACTTCCGAAATGATGATGTATAGAAGTATCAGCACCGCAAAAAGCGAAGCGGCAGCGTAAATATTCATATTCCGTTTCGGGCGGCTCTTCGCCGCAGCCTGCCTCCGTTCTTGGATTTGGCGCATCAAGCGGGGTTTGCCGTATATATTTTAACACGAATTCAATGGGTTTTCAATATGAAAAAAAGAAATTGAGGAAATGAAAATGGGGGCTGCTCGCCCCCGAAAGAACATATTTTATCTCAATGTCATGCCGTATAGCTGAAGCCACTTGATTTGGTTCAGCTCGTTTGCGGATTGCCGGCTGTTGTAGGCGGCAATTTCGCTGTTTCGCGCTGTTTGCTCGCCGGCAATCGCCAAGCGCTCGGTGGCTTGCACAAGCCTCTGCGACATACGATTGCCCTCCTGAATAGCGCAGGCAAGCGAATACTGATTATCGCGTATCTGATCGAGCTTTGAAAGCACCTGATCGAGCTTGTTTATGATAATGTTTTGGCGAAGTTCGGATTCATAAAGATTATACGCGCCATCGCCTCCGCGATTCTCGCCCAATGTGGAACATCTCCCGCTCTGAAAATAGTCAAGAAATGAAGCAACTGCGGCAAAATCATACTGATATTTTCCGTAGATAACGCCAGCATCATAGAATCTGCGAAGCGTATCCTGCGTTTTCTGATAGCGCCCGTACAGAATGGAATGCTCTTGCTCAAGCACCTTTTTCTTCGCAAGCTCGTTGTTTACGCGAACAGCATCGGCGTGCATGGCGGCGTTGTATCTTTTTTCATTTTTGGCATTTGTTTTCTTGTTGCTTATCGTTTCAACAATGTTCACGATTATTGCAACTATTGCGCCTATGGTTGCTGGGAATACAATCGAAAAAACGAAACCCGCTGCGCCAAGATAACTGCGTGAACCTGCAAGCAACTTAAAAAGAAAGCTTTCCTGACTCAATTTTCCAAGAGCGCATCCGATAGGCATAAATCCTGCAAGCATTCCAATCAGCATAAAACCACCCACTCTACCCAAAGCACCCCAAAATGTGAGGTTATATTCAGCAACACTGGAGATTTCTCCTGCGTGTCCCAAACTCTTTATCTTTTTATCGAGTTGATAAAGCGCCTGTTTCTGCAAATAGACCTGTTTTTCAAGGTCAACAACATTTTGAAGATACTGAACAAGCCGTTGTTTATCCATGTTTCCCCCTTTTTTCCGTAAAATACATTATTGCGTATGATCTCACGCATAATTATTATAGATAGAATTTATCTAAATGTCAATAGACGGATTGTATCTATGCTATATTTATTAAGTTAGGAATTCATCTTTCAAAGGAGGTGTGCCTATGAAGAGCAGAATAAGGGATCTTCGCGAGGATGCCGACCTTACTCAAGCCGAGCTTGCCGCGCGCATAGGCATAACCCAGCGCAAATACAGCTATATCGAAACCGAAACGCAGCCGCTTACCGATGAAATGCTCGTTAAGCTTGCGGATTTTTATAACGTCAGCGTTGACTATATCCTATTGCGAACCGAAAAACCGGAGCTGAATATTTAGCAAATTGAGAAGCGCAAGCCGTTTCTCTTTTTTATGCTCTCCCCCGCGCCCTTTTCATTGGATTTTGTATTTTCCCCCTTTATTCTAATTATAGGACTAATGGTCCTATTTTGTCAAGTCCAAAATGCAATCGGTTAAACTGTATCCGAGGTGATGACTATGAAACTGCGGATACGCGATCTGCGAGAGGACAACGACCTGACACAGCAGCAGGTTGCCGAAATGCTTATGTGCGATCAGTCGCTCTATTCCAAATATGAGCGCGGCGAGCGCGAGATTCCGTTGAGGTTGCTTATAATTTTGGCCGAATACTATGGCGTTAGCCTTGATTATCTCGTTTGCCGAACGGAAAGATCGGAAGTGAATATGTGATTTGAATGAGAAGCGCAAGCCGTTTCTCTTTTTTTGTTGGATTTGCTCGAATACCGCCGCTCGGCGTTTCAACCGTTTATAATGCACAGAACAATGTTCACAATTATCAGCGCGTGCAGTACAATATGGTAAAGATCGGGAACGAGTCGCGTTTCGCTCTCTTTGAAGATGCGCAGAGTGCCGCGAAAACATTCGTTGTAACCCCGAAGCTTTTTCTCACTCGCGCCGAAGATTGTATAGCGCCAATGGCAGAAGAACTGCACCACAAGCCATGCGGAAAGCACCCCGAGAAGCCCCCACCTACCCCATGAAAAGGCGTGAAAAAGGATGAGCGCGAGCGCGTAAACAAGCAGCATGATGAACTCCGCGCTTTTTATGCCCACACCGTCCACAAGAATGAAGCGGCGAGTGCGGTAGGAAACGGTGCAGCCGAGGAACCAAAGAAGGAGGGTGAGTTGGAGGATTATCGTGATGGTCATAGGTCATCAAAAATCGACGCTGTTTTTTCAGCTATCACTGCAGTTGTTTATTCCGTATCCTTCTTGGCCGTTCGGCATGACGCAACGAGCATCACACGAAGCGCGGTGCACTTTTCCTTTAGGTCGTTATACCT
The DNA here is from genome assembly GCA_902794055.1 of uncultured Eubacteriales bacterium. Classification (GTDB taxonomy): domain Bacteria; phylum Bacillota; class Clostridia; order Christensenellales; family CAG-138; genus PeH17. The sequence goes on from CADBGC010000007.1 coordinate 30,784, forward strand.
CGCCTCATCGATGTAATCGGTGCGATACAGCAGCTCAAGCCAATACCCCGTTTCGCTTGCTTCCTTCAGCGCGATCTCGAGCTTGGAAATGAAGTCCTTTTTACCCTGCGCGTATTTAGCCTCATGGATATTCGCGCCGATGGACGTGCCGCTTCTGCCTATCTGATTTGCGAACACGGTTTCACGCTTAGCTCTCAGATCTTTCACAAGATCAATTATGTCTACTGAGAAATCAAGTGAAAGATCGGCAAGTTTGTTTTCCTTCATTACTATACTGTCCTTTTAGGTAATAACAAAAGTATAAGGCATTTGTATTTTAAAATCAAGCTTTTTCATGATGTCGCCTGCGGCTGATGATGCTTCTGCGCTTCGCTCCGAAATGATGCTGTTCGCTTGCGCTCTCAATGATGCGATGTTTGCCCCAACGTGCCGCAGCACGCATCATGCGCTGAAAGCGCTCATCATTGCCGAAGGCAGCATCACTTGCCCGAACAGGGCAAACATCATGCACAAAAAAACCTCTTTGCTTTTGCAAAGAGGTCAGCCTACTGACAAAGCCCGCGATTTAGCGGGCTTTGCCATATAAAAAAGCGTATAGCGCGGCGAAGCAGCATTGAAAAAGCACGGTACTCCTTTTT